>JANXVI010000256.1 GCA_025351745.1 Rhodoferax sp. | reverse complement strand
TAGCAGCTTCAACCAGTCCAGCAGTTCGCTGGTAGAGGGCTTTTTCTTCAGGCCGGGCAGGTTGCGCACGTCGAAGAACGTTTTCATTGCCGCAGTAATCAGTTCTTTCTTGATGCCGGGGAAGTGCACATCGACGATGCTTTGCATGGTGGCGGCATCGGGGAACTTAATGTAGTGGAAGAAGCAGCGGCGCAAAAAGGCGTCTGGCAGTTCCTTTTCGTTGTTGGACGTGATGAACACCAGCGGGCGATGCTTGGCCTTGATCAATTCGCGCGTCTCGTAGCAGTAAAACTCCATGCGGTCGATTTCGCGCAGCAGGTCGTTGGGGAATTCGATGTCGGCCTTGTCGATCTCGTCGATCAGCAGCGCAACCGGCTTGTCTGCCGTAAAGGCTTGCCACAGCACGCCCTTGATGATGTAGTTGTGGATGTCCTTGACGCGCTCGCCGCCATCGATGTCGGACAGCTGCGAGTCGCGCAGACGACTCACGGCGTCGTATTCATACAGGCCCTGCTGGGCCTTGGTGGTGGACTTGATGTGCCATTGCAGTAAGGGCATGTCCAGCGCCTGGGCCACTTCCTCGGCCAGCATGGTTTTGCCGGTGCCGGGCTCGCCCTTCACTAAGAGCGGGCGCTGCAGCGTGATGGCCGCGTTGACCGACAGCATCAGGTCCGGGGTGGCGACGTAATTCTTGGTTCCTTGGAATTTCATGGTTTGGTGCGCTCGGGGCAAGGTGAAAAGGCAGGCATACAGCGTGGCGGCTGGGCGGGGTGTGAGGCGGTGGTCTATATAATCCAGCTAGATTTACATCACACATTGTCTGATTGTCCTTGCAAAATGAACAAACTGTTGCTGCCTCTTTTAGCTGCCATTGTCGCTTCGGTGACCACTTTCTCTGCCTTTGCAGAGGAGATAAAGGGAGACGCCAAGCAAGGTGAGACAAAAAATGCCATGTGCATAGGTTGCCACGGCATCATCGGTTACCAGGCCAGCTTTCCTGAAATCTACAAGGTACCCAAAATTTCGGGTCAGGGTTCCAAGTACATCGTGTCCGCCTTGAGCGCTTATAAAAAGGGCGAGCGCAAGCACCCCACCATGCGCGGCATTGCCGAAGCTTTGACTGACCAAGACATGGCCGACCTGGCGGCCTACTATGAAGCCAGTGGTGTGGTGGCAGGTGCCGCGCCCCTTGGCAAGGCTGCGGACGGTTCAGCCAAGGCGATGGAACTGGTGACCAAGGGTGGATGCGTGTCTTGCCACGGCGACAGTTTTAGCAAACCGCTGGACCCGTCGTACCCCAAGATTGCAGGCCAGCACAGCGATTACTTGTTTGTGGCCCTAAAGGCCTACAAGACCGAGAACAACCCCAAGGTTGGCCGCGGCAACGCCATCATGGGTGGCATGGTCAAGCAGTTCTCGAACGTTGAGTTGAAGGAAATCGCGAACTACATTGGTGGGCTGCCCGGCGAGTTGAAGACTGTGCCGCAACACAAGTTCAAATAACAATGGACAGATGATGAAAAGCCGCTGACCTAGCGGCTTTTTTTTGGTTGAATTTTTTCGTTATGCAAAATATTGTGATCGTAGGTGGCGGCGCCGGCGGCCTGGAACTGGCCGTGCGTCTAGGCAAAAAGCTGGGCAAACCCCAAAAGGCCCGCATCACGCTGATCGACGCTGCCAGCACCCACGTCTGGAAGCCGCTATTACACCAGGTGGCTGCCGGCACGTTGGACAGCCACGCCGATGAGCTGGAATACTTTGCACTGGCCCGCAAGCACCATTTTCAATTCCGCCTGGGCCGCATGGACGGCTTGGTGCGCGCGCAGCGGCAGGTGTTGCTGGCGGCGTCGGTGGACGAAGACGGTGTCGAGGTACTGCCGCGCCAGAGCATTGCCTACGACCAGTTGGTGATCGCGCTGGGCAGCCAGACCAATGACTTCGGCACACCCGGCGCGCGTGAGCACTGCGTGATGCTGGACACACCGGTGGCGGCAGAGCGTTTCCACCGGTTGCTGGTCAACTCGTGCCTGCGCGCGCAGGCCCAGGGCAAGGCGGCAGGGGAAGGGCGGTTTACCGTCACCATCATCGGCGGCGGGGCTACGGGCGTGGAGCTGTCGGCGGAGTTGCACATGACGACCAAGATTTTGTCGTCTTACGGCTTGCGCAATTTCGACCCCGAGAAGGATTTAAAGATCGTCATCGTGGACGCCTCGCCCCGGCTGCTGCAGGCGCTGCCCGAGCGCTTGTCCACCGCCGTGGCGCTGGAGCTGCGCAAGCTGGACATCGAGATCCACACCAACGAGAAGGTGGTGGAAATTTCGAAAGAAGGCGTCAAGATGGCCAGCGGCACCTTCATCCCCAGCAGCATCGTGGTCTGGGCTGCGGGCATCAAGGCGGCAGATTTCTTGAACGATATCGACGGTCTGGAGACCAACCGCAGCAACCAACTGGTGGTGCAGCGCACGCTGTAGACCACGCGTGATCCGGCCATCTTCGCGATGGGGGACTGCGCGGCCTGTCCACAGGGCGAGGGTAAGCCCATGGTGCCGCCCCGTGCACAATCGGCGCACCAGCAAGCATCGCTGATGGCCAAGTCATTGGTGCGGCTACTGCAGGGCAAATCCTTGCCCGAGTTCACGTACAAGGACTACGGTTCACTGGTGTCATTGGGCGACTACAGCACCATTGGCAGCCTGATGGGTGCCATCGCCAGTGGATCGGTGTTCATTGAGGGATACATTGCCAAGTGGATGTACTGGTGGCTGCACAAGCACCACCAGATTGCCGTGAATGGCGCCTTTCACACGTGGTTGACGACGTGGGCGGAGACGATCAACTGGGCGAAGAATCCTAGGATCAAGCTGCACTAGGCGTGAGGAGGGCGGAGCCTGTGCGGCAAAGCACTCTGCTCTGTGTCCCACGCCCTTCGGGCTCCTCCTTTACCTGCGCAGAGCGCTTTGCCCCCCAGACTCCTCAGTCCCGAGTAGCGTGGCGCTCTACGCAGGCGATGTACGCGTCACCTTCGGGTGGCCTGCCTGCCTGCTGGCTCTCCCACAGCATCTGGCCCAAACATTCCATCGCTTCGTGGTGGGCCTGGTGCAGTGAGTTGCGTTTGTGGGTCAGCAGCTCTACAGCTTGGCGTATGCCGCGGGGCTGGTCGATGCTGCATTGCTCGCTGATGGACAGGTGCATGGACAAGTGCAAAAACGGATTGGTGCGGCCCTCTTGCACCTCGCCCATGCTGGCCAGCGCGGCGTCTACATCGGCAAAGTCTTGCGTGTATTCCGGGTGCTCGTTCATCCATTGGATTGCTATGGTTTCAATAGCTTCTAACGCACTGCCTGCGAGGGCTTTGGCATAGACGGAACAAAAGAAGCGGCGCACATCGGCTTGGGACGGACTGAACATGGCACGAGATTACCACGCCCTCCAAAACCTCCTCATCTGGGTACGATCAGGGTGTAAACAGCAGGCCGTAGTCTTGGGCGAAGGTGTTGCAGGCTGCCAGCATGCGCTGGCGCTGGCGGTCCACGTCGGCGGGTTTGCTGCAGCCAAAGTGCGTGTCAATGCGAGCATACCGGGCCAAGGCGTCGGACACACAGAGGGCGTCTGCCGGTGTGGCGCTGGCCACTGCACGCAATGAAGGGCGGCGCGTGTGGGCTTTGTAGTGGACCCAGCGGGCGAGCCGATTGGCCAGGGCCTTGGGCCGGCCAATGCTGCGCACCAGCGGTCGGTCCGCCACCATGGGCGCAAAGGGACGATCAACCGTGGCCAGCCAATCTTTCCATTTGAATTCGTTGAAGCGGTGCGCCAATATGCACGGCGCCCAGGGAATAGTCATGGCATCGGCACAAATCGCGCCGTGCAAAGACTCGGCCATGATTTTGGAGCAGCCCCGGGTTTGGGCGATCACCTCGCTGGGTGGCAGTCTCGGGTTGATGGCGACCATGCCAGCGTTGGCGGCCACCTGCATCCAATCAAAACTGTCCCAGGTGCGGTAGTGGGGAATCAGCCCTATGGGGCCGACCGCTGTGCCGCCACAACCGGCTTGCAGTTCTGGCCACAGCAAGGCGGGGTCGCCCAAGGCCAGTTCGCTGGACAGACCGAATTCATGGGCCGACAGCGGCCCGCGCACCCAGCGGAAATCCCAGTTGGGGTCGGGTAGGGCGGCGCTGGCCTCACCCAAGCCCGAGCCCAATACAATTTTCTTCAAGGAGCGGTCGTGGCGTCCATCCAAAAGGGTGCCGATTCCGTAGACCAGGAAGTCTTGGTTGCGCTGGGCGAGGTCTGGAAACAGCCGGTCCCACACCATGGTGTTCAGGGCGTCACCGAAGTTGCCCCCTTCGATCGGGCAGTATTTGATTTGCATGCGGGGCAGTATCGAATCCCGCATGGCGAAAACTGTTTCTGGTCTGTCAAGTGAGGGTAAAGATTTCGGGGAACCGTGCACCGGTTATCCGATCTGAGCGTTAATACGTTTGCTGCAGACTCGCAATTCAGCTTCCCCTCTTTTGACCGATCCAAAGGTATTTGTATGAAATCCACAATTGGTTGGACCCTGGCAATTGCCGCTACGGTGCTGTCAGCTGTGCCCTCGGTGGCGTCAGCGCAGTACCGCCGCTCAGGCTGGCATGGCGACATCCGGGTTTTTGAGACCCATGATGCCCGGCGTTGGCAGTCCGGCGGTTGGCGCCATGGCTGGCATGGCGGCCGCACTGGTTGGTGGTGGGTGGCTGGTGGCGCATGGTATTCCTATCCACAACCCATCTACCCCTATCCAGATCCTTACGTTCCGCCGACCGTCGTCTATGAACAAGCGCTACAACCCGTGATCGTGCAGGTGCCCGCACCGGTTCAGGTTCTGCCCGCACAGCCGCCTGTGGCACAACCTGCACAGCAGCAGTTCTGGTATTACTGCGATGCCGCCCGGGGATACTATCCCTATGTGGCGTCTTGTCCTGGCGGCTGGAAAACCGTACCAGCCACCCCACCTGGAGCACCCCGATGAAAAGATCCCTTAGCCGTTTGAACCTGTCGATTGCGACCTTGTGCTTGGTCAGCCTGGCCGGTTGCGCCGTGGCACCGCAAGGTCCGCGTGTGGCCATCATGCCCACACCGGGCAAGCCTTTGGAATTGTTCGCCCAGGAAGACCAATACTGCCGCGGCTATGCCCAGCAGTCCATGGGGCCGGCTCCTAACAATGATCGTGCCGTTGGGGCTGCAGTATTGGGGACCATCCTGGGCGCGGCAGTGGGCTCGGCCATGAGCGGTCGCCACCACGACAACACTGCGGCTGGCGCGGCCACGGGCTTGGTCATGGGTACAGCCATTGGTGCGGGTGGCAGTGCAGCAGAGGGCCAGAGCGCCCAGCAGCGTTACGACATTGCGTACCAGCAGTGCATGGTGTCCAAGAACAACCAGCCTGCGCAACAAGGTTACTACCGTCCGGCAAGCCGAGTGGTCTATGTGCAGCAGCCTGCCCCTATGGTCGTAACTCCTTCGGCGCCACCACCACCTCCGTATTACCCGCCCCCCCCCCCGCCGCAATGATCCCGACGATTGGGGCAATCCAGGGCAGACGGTCAGGCTCGGCGACGGGCTTGCTCGCCCCGTTCCTTGGCCATTTGCTCTTCGAGTTGCAGACGCCCTTGCTTGACCACCGAGATCAGCTTGGCGCGGTCCTTGTAATGCGGGTGTAGCTGCTCGAACAACTCCAGGTTGTGCTGGCGAAAGCGCTGTATGGTGCCTTGGGCCGCGTCGGCCTCCTGACCTAGGAGTTCAAGTACGCTGCGGGCGCTGAGCAGGCTGGACTCGAACATCTCGCGTTGTACCAGCATGACCTTGCGGTCGCGCAATTGGTTCCAGTGGGTCACGTCCCGCGCCCGGGCCACAATCTGCAGATGCGCAAAATGCTCGCGCGCCAGGTCCACGATTTTCAGCGACTGCTGCACATCGTCCACCGCCACCACCAGAATCTTGGCATGGGCTGCACCCGCCGTACGCAGCAGGTCCAACCGTGTGGCGTCGCCATAAAACACACGGTAGCCGAAGCTGCGGGCCGCCTCAATCATCTCGGCATCGTGGTCCAACACCGTGCAAGTGTGGCCCTGGGCCAGCAACACCCGCGACACGATCTGCCCGTAGCGGCCGAAGCCGGCGACCAGGATGGGTGCATCTTGTTGTTCGGAAATTTCCTCCATCACCGGCACGCCGCAGTTGGCATAGCGCGGCAGCAACAGCTTGTCGATGGCGACCAGTAGTAGGGGGCTGACCAGCATCGACACCGCCACCGCACCGATCAGCAACGATGCCGTTTGCGCCGGCAATACGTTGGCACCAGCGGCGGCCTGGAACACCACAAACGCGAATTCACCGCCCTGCGCCAGCAGCAATGTGAACACGGGGCGTTCCTGAAAGGGTAGCTTCATCAAACGGGCAATCGCGAAGATCACCATCCCCTTGACAGCCAGAAAGCCTAGCACCAGGACCGCCATTTGAAGGGGCGCATCCCGCAACACACCCAAGTCCACCCCCATGCCCACGGCGATGAAGAAGAGGCCCAGCAGCAGTCCTTTGAAGGGCTCGATGTTGGTTTCCAGCTCGCGCCGGTATTCGCTCTCCGCCAGCAGTACCCCGGCCAAAAATGCGCCCAGCGCCATGGACAGGCCCACAATTTGCATCAGTGCCGAAATGCCAACGACCAGCAACAACGAGGCGGCGGTAAAGATCTCGGGCGTCCTGCTGCGGGCAATCCATCGCAACAGCGGGCGCAGCGCAAGCCGCCCACCCACAATGATGCTGGCGATGACTGCTATTATTTTTATAGCTTCTTGTGCCCGTTCTACGAGGGCTACCGGCTGATTTCCCTCAAGCGATCCGCCCAGGAGCGGCAACAGGGCCAAGATCGGGATGGCTGCCACGTCCTGGAACAGAAGAATCGAAAAACCGGCCTGCCCGCTGCCGGTGGGCAACAGGTTGCGCTCACCCATGACCTGCAAAGCGATGGCAGTACTCGACAGCGCCAAGCCCAGTGCTCCCACCAGGGCGATGGGCCATGGCACACCCAACGCCCACGCCACGCCAAACAGCGCGGCAGCGCAGCCGACCACCTGGGCGCTGCCCCAGCCAAAGATAGGACGGCGCAGACTCCACAGGCGCTTGGGCTCCAGCTCCAGCCCGACCAAGAAGAGCATCAACACCACGCCGAACTCGGCAAAGTGCAAAATATCCTGCACATTGGTTACAAAGCCCAGCCCCCACGGCCCAATGGCAATGCCAGCGGCGAGGTAGCCAATGATGGATCCCAGGCCCAAGGCCCGGCTGAGCGGCACGACGATGACGGCGGCGCTCAGGTAGATGAAGCTGTTGATGAGCCAGGCAGGTAGATGTTCCATGGCGCTAAGATAGCACTACAGGAACATCGAGGGTCAGACTGCAGGCAGCGCAGCAGACCAGGTCTTTCCTCAACCGATTAGGAAACCGTATGCCCATCGTTGTTGTGGCCAATCCGAAAGGCGGCGTCGGCAAATCCACGCTGTCCACCAATATTGCGGGCTACTACGCGTCGCGCGGGCATGCGGTGATGCTGGGCGATGTGGACCGCCAACAGTCGTCCCGTCTGTGGCTGGGTCTTCGCCCTTTGGGTGCAAGGCCCATTTCGACTTGGCAGATCGACGGTGACTCTCTTGCGAAGCCCCCGAAGGGAACCACCCATGTGGTGCTGGACACACCAGCGGGATTGCACGGCAAGCGCCTCAATGAGGTGGTGAAGATGGCGGACCATATCGTTGTGCCGCTGCAACCCAGCATATTTGATATTTTTGCGACCCGCGCCTTTCTGGATGAACTGGTGCAGAGCAAACATGCGGGCAAGGCCAAGATTGCGTTAGTGGGCATGCGGGTGGATGCGCGCACGTTGGCGTCCGACCATTTGCACGAATTTGTCGACAAGGTCGGCGCGCCGGTCGTGGGCTATTTGCGGGACACCCAAAACTACATTCACCTGGCCGCCCGTGGCCTGACATTGTTTGACGTGGCGCCAGGCCGGGTCGCCAAAGACCTGGAGCAGTGGCAAGCGCTTTGTCACTGGCTTGACAGCTAACGTGGCTGCGCGGCCCTACAGTGGCCGTATGAAAACCATCCAAACCCTTGCAGAAATGCCGGCCCTGATCGGGCAAGAAGTCGTTGTCAGCGACTGGATCACCATCACCCAAGAACAAGTCAACCTGTTTGCAGAGGCCACCGGCGACCACCAGTGGATCCATGTCGACGTGGAGCGGGCCAAGGCAGGCCCGTTTGGCGCACCGATTGCCCATGGCTTTTTGACGCTGTCACTGTTGCCTCGCTTCTTTGAATCGTCACTGCACATCGCAGAGACCCGCATGGGTGTGAACTATGGGCTGAACAAAGTGCGTTTTGTGTCGCCCGTGCCGGTCGGCAGCCGTCTGCGCGCCCGCATGAAGCTGCTGGCCTGCGACCCCATCGATAAAAATGGCATGCAAATGACCTGGGAGGTCACCACCGAGCGCGAGGGCGCTATCAAGCCGGTCTGCGTTGCCGAGTCAATCGCCCGGCACTATCCCTGAAACCCGTTTTGCCGCCAGGCCTCAAAAACGGTCACCGCCACGGCGTTGGAGAGGTTGAGGCTGCGCTGGCCCGCCACCATTGGCAGCTTCAGGCATTGCGGTGGCGCAAAGTGGGCCCGCACGGCTTCGGACAGGCCGCGCGTCTCGGCACCAAACACCAGCCAGTCACCGGGGCGAAAGGCTGCGTCAAAAACGTGACCCGTACCCTTGGTCGTCAGCGCAAACAGCCGGTCGCGGGCTGGCTGCTTGGCATCCAGAAAGGCTTGCCAGCTGGGGTGTACCGTGAGCATGGCGTACTCGTGGTAATCCAGCCCGGCACGGCGCATGTGTTTGTCATCCATAGAAAAACCCAGGGGCTCAATCAGGTGCAGCGTGCAGCCGGTATTGGCCGCAAGGCGGATAACGTTGCCCGTGTTGGGCGGTATTTCGGGTTCGACGAGGACGATATTGAACATGGTTCCTATTGTCGCCGCCGATGTGCCGTGACACCGGGCTTGTTTCGCCGCCGGGCCACCGCAAGGTTAAACGCGTTCCACTCGGGAGGCAGGGCACCCCATGCAGCGGGCAACCGCGGGGGCAGTTACTCGGTGCGGGCCAGTACCAGTGCGGTGATATGCGCAGCCCCGGCAGCGCGCAAGACGCGGGCCGCTGCATGCAGAGAGGCGCCACTGGTCATCACATCATCCAGCACCACAACGCGTTTGTTTTTCACGCGGTGGTTTTGTAACGGGTCGATGGCGAACGCGTGCTCCACCGCACGCAGGCGCTCACTGCGCGGCAGCGTGCGTTGCGGGGGTGTTTCCCGCACCCGCAACAATATGCCATGCGCGACCTTGGGGCCATCCAGGGCACCGGCCAGCACATGGGCTTGGTTGTAACCGCGCGCGCGCAAACGCTCACGCGACAAAGGCATGGGCAGCAGCAGATCAGATGTCTCCAGCGCGGGCTCGACCCATGGCGCAGCACGCAGCAAAGCGGCAAAGCTGGCGGCCCAGCCGGGGCGCTGGTGAAACTTGAAATCTGCCACCAACGTGGACCAAGGGTAGGCGTAGGGCAGGGCGGCTAGGCAGGCGTCCAGTGGCGGCGGTTGTACGATGCAGGCGCCGCACTGGCGTACGCCGGGCGCAACAGGCAAAGCGCAAGTAGTACAACGAGCCACCGGCTGGGCGAACGTGGCCACACATGCCTCGCAAATGCTATGGGCGGGCCATGCATGGCAGACCGCACATTGGCTGGGCAGGCGTTTGTAGAAACCTTGAAGCAGTGGGCGCAACACCGAGCCAATATACTCTGGCCGCCCTCTTGCCCTTCGCGCCGCTTCACTCCTATGTCCTCCAATCTGCCTCCCACCATCGCGCCGACTGCGGCCGCGCGCTGGGGCGCGTTGGCGTTGGCCTCGTCGCCCATCGCATCGCCCTGGTTGCACGAGGAAGTAGCGCGCCGCATGGAGAGGCGCTTGCAATGGATGACGCTGCAGCCCCAAAGCTGGGTGCATTGGGAGCCGTTGCGCGGGGGTGTGCAAGCCCAAGCGCTGTTGGCCGCGCGCTACCCCAAGTCCGAGTGTTATATGGCCCTAGCCCTCGTAGAACATGAGCAAGCCGCTAGAAAATTGATAGCGAGTACCTGGTGGAAACGTGCACGTTGGACTGGCCCGACGGTGCATTTTGGACTGCCCGAGGAGCCCGCCCAGATGCTGTGGGCCAATATGGCATTGCACATGGCGGCTGACCCGCAGGCCCTGATCGCCCAATGGCACCGCTTGCTGCAGCCCCAGGGCTTTTTGATGTTTTCTTGTCTGGGGCCGGACACGTTGCGCGAATTGCGCGATTTGTATGTCGCCCAGTGCTGGCCGCCCGCCTCACATGCCTTTACCGATATGCACGACTGGGGCGACATGCTGGTGCAGGCAGGGTTCTCGGAGCCGGTGATGGATATGGAGCGCATCACGCTGACCTATTCCACGCCTGAGCGCATGCTGGCCGAGTTGCGCGAACTGGGCCGCAACTTGCACCCGCAACGCTTTGCTGCCCTGCGCGGACGCGCCTGGCATGGTCAGCTGCTGTCGCAATTGGGTCAATTGGCCAAAGCGGATGGCGAAGGCCAACTACGATTGACCTTTGAGATCGTCTACGGCCACGCCTTCAAGGCGGTGCCACGTCTGGCGGTAGCAGCGCAGACCTCGGTGCCTCTGGACGCCATGCGCGCGGCCTTGCGCAAGGGCAGGAAAAATGACGATCCCCATTGACTTACGGGCTTGACACAGGCCAAAGACCCTGATTTCCAGAGGGACGGTCGGCTACAATAACGGGCAAACCGCGTTCTTGCCTTCCCTGTCTGCCCGTTGCCTTCGCGTATGCGGGAGCAAGAGTTGGCACTGTTTAATCTGATTCGACGAAGAAATGACCAAGATGAAGAGCATTTTCAATAAATTGGCTTCACTGCTCCTCGCGGCAAGCGCCTGGGCCGGTACCGCGGCCTTCAGTCTGGCGCATGCGGTTAACGACCTGCCCGGCGGCCCGGCGGTGCACCAGTTGAACCTGCATCCCCCTGTTACGGCCATTGCCAAAGAGCAGGCCTGGTTGCACTGGTTTATGCTGATTTTGTGCACCGTTATCTTCGTGGGCGTTTTTTCGGTGATGTTTTATTCCATCTGGAAGCACCGCAAATCCAAGGGGCACAAGCCTGCCACCTTCCACGAATCGGTGCTGGTGGAAGTAATCTGGACCATCATTCCCTTCGTCATTGTGATTTTGATGGCTTTGCCTGCAACCAAGGTCGTTGTGGCTATGAAAGACACCACCAATGCTGACTTGACGATCAAGGCGACTGGCATGCAGTGGAAGTGGGGCTATGACTACCTCAAGGGTGAAGGCGAAGGCATCGGCTTCGTCTCGACTCTGGACAACGCACAGCGCGTCATGTCGGATACGGGCGGCCCCAAAAAGGGTGAAGTCGCACCCGATGATTACCTGCTGAAAGTTGATCACCCCCTGGTTGTACCAGTTGACAAAAAAATCCGCATCATTACAACTGCCAACGATGTGATCCACGCTTTTGCTGTGCCGTCTTTCGGTATCAAGCAGGATGCCATTCCCGGTTTTGTGCGTGACACCTGGTTCCGTGCCGAGAAAACTGGCGATTTCTACGGCCAGTGCCAAGAGCTGTGCGGCAAAGAGCATGCCTATATGCCTATCCATGTCAAGGTACTGTCGGCCGAAGACTATTCCAAGTGGGTCGCAGGTGAAATGAAGACCATGGCTGCCAAAGCAGATGATCCTTCCAAAGTCTGGGAACTGGCCGACCTAGTCAAGCGCGGCGAAAAGGTGTACGCCGGTACCTGCGCGGCTTGCCACCAGGCCAACGGCAAGGGTGCTGGCCCGATCAAGCCCCTGGATGGCGCGGCTGTGGTGCTCGATGCTGACAAGAGCAAGCAGATCCTCGTCTTGCTGAACGGCCAAAACAATGGCGCAATGCCATCGTGGAAGGCCCTGAGCGATACCGATATTGCCGCCGTCATCAGCTACACCAAGAACAACTGGTCCAACAAGACGGGCCAGGTCGTACAACCGGCTGACGTGGCGGCCTTGCGCAAATAATTTGCGCGCCCAGCGTCCACACCGACTGAACGAAATTAGTGAATTGAGAAGGAAACCAGGATGAGTGCCGTTCTAGACCACCACGACCATGCCCATGACGACCATCATGACCACCACGCCCCCAAGGGCTGGCGGCGGTGGGTCTATGCCACCAATCACAAGGACATTGGCACGCTGTACCTGCTGTTCTCGTTCACCATGTTCATGATCGGTGGCGTGTTGGCGCTAATGATCCGTGCGGAGTTGTTCCAGCCCGGTTTGCAATTGATGCAACCCGAGTTTTTCAATCAGCTCACCACCATGCATGGCATCATCATGGTGTTCGGTGCCATCATGCCGGCCTTCGTAGGGTTTGCAAACTGGATGATCCCGCTGCAAATTGGCGCAGGCGACATGGCCTTTGCCCGCATGAATAACTTCAGCTTCTGGCTGTTGGTTCCTGCTGGTGCAATGCTGGTGGGCTCGTTCTTCATGCCCGGCGGCGCACCAGCTGCTGGCTGGACGCTGTACGCACCGCTGACCCTGCAAATGGGCCCAAGCATGGACGCTGGTATTTTCGCGATGCACATCCTGGGTGCGAGCTCCATCATGGGCTCCATCAACATCATCGTCACTATCCTGAACATGCGCGCGCCCGGCATGACGCTGATGAAGATGCCCATGTTCTGCTGGACTTGGTTGATCACCGCCTATTTGCTGATTGCTGTGATGCCCGTGTTGGCAGGCGCCATCACCATGACCTTGACCGACCGCCACTTTGGCACCAGCTTCTTCAATCCCGCGGGCGGCGGCGACCCGGTGATGTACCAGCACATCTTCTGGTTCTTCGGTCACCCCGAGGTGTACATCATGATTTTGCCGGCCTTCGGCATCATCAGCCAGGTGATTCCCGCGTTCTCGCGCAAGCGCCTGTTTGGCTATGCCTCCATGGTGTATGCCACTTCGTCCATCGCGATCTTGTCCTTCATCGTGTGGGCGCACCACATGTTCACCACCGGCATGCCGGTGACCGGGCAGCTGTTCTTCATGTATGCCACGATGCTGATCGCGGTGCCTACTGCTGTGAAGATCTTCAACTGGATCGCTACCATGTGGCAGGGTTCCATGACCTTTGAGACGCCCATGCTGTTCGCAGTCGGCTTCATCTTTGTGTTCACCATGGGTGGCTTTACCGGCCTGATCCCTGCCGTTGCGCCTATTGACATCCAGCTGCAAGACACCTACTACATCGTGGCCCACTTCCACTACGTGTTGGTGGCCGGTTCGTTGTTTGCTATGTTCTCCGGCTTCTACTACTGGGTGCCCAAGTGGACCGGTGTGATGTACAACGAGACGCGTGGCAAACTCCATTTCTGGTGGTCCCTGATTGCGTTCAATGTGACATTCTTCCCCATGCACTTCTTGGGTCTGGCCGGTATGCCCCGTCGCTACGCTGACTATCCCATGCAGTTCGCTGATTTCAACGCCTTAGCGTCCGTAGGCGCCTTCTTCTTCGGCGCGGCCCAGCTGTACTTCTTCCTGTTCATCGTGCTGCCCGCAATGCGCGGCAAGGGTGACAAAGCCCCGCAAAAACCATGGGAAGCCGCCGAAGGCCTGGAGTGGGAAGTCCCGTCCCCAGCACCGTTCCACACCTTTGAGACACCGCCCAAGCTGGACGCCACCGCGACCAAGATCATTGGCTGAACGGCATGACGACTCCTGAGCAAAAGAAGGCCAACACCAGAACCGGTTTGATTCTGGCCTCCATCGCTATTTTGTTTTTCGTGGGTTTTATGGCCCGCATGGTCTTGCTGAGCAAATAAACCATGCTGTTGCAACGCGAAAATATCCGTATGGTGCGCAAGCTGGCTGTCGTTGCAGCCTGCATGTTTGTCTTCGGATATGCGCTGGTGCCCATCTACAAGACGATCTGTGAGATGACTGGCATCAACATTCTGGCCCTGGGCGAGCAGGCGACACCAGGTGCCAAGCCCGCGCTGCCGACCAATACCCAGGTCGACCTGAGTCGTACCATCACGGTGGAGTTTGATGCCAATAGCCGTGGTCCGTGGGAGTTCAAACCGGCGCAGCGTTCGTTGCAAGTGCATCCCGGTGAATTGACGACCGTGATGTACGAGTTCCAGAACACGCAAAACCGCCGCATGTCGGCGCAGGCCATTCCTAGTTACGCGCCGCAGCAAGCTACCTCGCATTTCAACAAGTTGGAATGCTTTTGTTTCAACCAGTACACACTGGAACCGGGCGAGAAGAAATCCTGGCCTGTCGTTTTTTATATCGATTCCAAGCTGTCCAAGGACGTAAAAACCATTACGTTGTCGTACACGTTCTTTGAAGTCGGCGGCAGGACACCTGCGGCGCCCGTGGCTCAAGCTCCTGCTGATGGTGGGGGCCGCACGTGAGCCACAAGGCAGCAGATGCACAAGCCGTTGTTGCGACTCCTTCCGTGTGGCGCAGCATCAGAATGGTGGCTTGGTCGTTTTTGGGTATCCGCGGTAACCGTGCCTACCAGGAAGACCTGGGCAAGGTTAACCCCATGCATGTGTTGGCAGTCGGATTGATTGGTGTCCTGCTGTTGGTTGTGGGCTTGATCGGTTTGGTCAATTGGGTCGTTGCAAAGTAAATAACTTGGGGAGCAGACCGTAGTCGTATGGCGGCACGTTCTGTTCTCAACTGATTGGAATAGGAGAAAGAAATGAGTTCATCAACACACGGCGCAACACCGTATTACTTTATCCCGGGGCCTTCTCGTCATCCGGCAATGGCGGCGCTGGGTCTATTTTTCATTATCTTGGGTGCAGGCCAATGGATCAACGGTGAAGATTGGGGCAAATACGCCTTGACGCTGGGCATGGCCTGGTTTCTGTTTGTGCTGTACCAGTGGTTTGGCCAATCCATCAGCGAGAGCCAGAGTGGCCAGTACGGGCACAAAGTCGACCTGTCCTATCGTTGGAGCATGACCTGGTTCATCTTCTCCGAGGTCATGTTCTTCGGCGCGTTTTTCACCGCACTGTGGTGGGCACGGTCGCATTCGCTGCCTGCATTGGGCAGCTTGGACAATGCAATTTTGTGGCCCGGCTTTAAGGCTGTGTGGCCCAGTTTGGCAGCGGGTGCGACCGCATCACCTGCTAGCATTGTTGAGCCTTTCACGACCATGGGACCATGGCCGTTGCCGACCATCAATACCGCCATTCTGCTGACATCCGGTGTGACGCTGACCATCGCCCACCATGCACTGATTCAAGGCAACCGAGCCAAGACATTGGCTTTCATGTGGATCACTGTGTTGTTGGGCGTGACCTTCTTGTTTGTGCAGGGTTACGAGTACCACCATGCATACAGCGAACTGAATCTCAAGCTCAGCTCTGGTGTATACGGCTCTACTTTCTTCATGCTGACCGGCTTCCATGGCTTCCACGTGTTTGTGGGTATGTTGATGCTGCTGTTCATCACGCTGCGTTTGCAAAAGGGCCACTTTACGGCTGAGCGTCATTTCGGATTTGAAGGAGCGGCATGGTACTGGCACTTTGTGGACGTTGTGTGGTTGGGCCTTTATATTTTGGTGTACTGGCTCTGACCGCACAGTTGCTGCATGCAAAAGGCACCGCTTGCGGTGCCTTTTTGGTTGTTGGGAGCCGCGGGCGCGTACATGCGCCCCCATACTTTCATTGCCCCGCCTGTATTCCTGTTGGGTGGATGTAGCCCAATTTCCAGGCTACCAACACGCAAACAAATAACAAAATGGACAACCCCACCCGAGCAGCCAACGCTCGCGCCATCTTCTGCGACGTGTTGGCTCCGTCACGCCCACCGCGCATCATGAAAAACAGGGCAAGGCCCAGACTGGAAAGTATGGCCAAGAAGGCAATGATTGCAAAGTATGTCATAGGCAGGATTATCTGGTGAATGCCCGTTTGAAGTTTGTGCTGGTGACAGCAGCCGTACTGGTGGCGGTAGGCACCACCATGAGCCTGGGGTTTTGGCAACTGTCACGTGCAACGCAAAAACAGGCGCTCCAGACGGCTGTGGATGCTCAAAATGCGAAGGCGCCCCTGACCGTGGATACCTTGCTGGCCGCGGGCAACAGCACGCCCTTGCTGCACCAGCGAGCGCGCCTACGTGGCAGTTGGGCACCCAAATCTTTGGTGTTCCTGGACAACCGACCCATGGATGGGCGCGTGGGTTTTGTGGTCATCATGCCGTTTGTACTGGAGGGCGGTCGCGGTGCGCTGGCAGTACAACGCGGGTGGGTGCCGCGTGGTTTTGATGATCGCAGCCGGGTACCCCCTATCGCAACACCAGAGGGTATCGTCGAGATCGAAGGCCGTATGGTGTTGCCACCGTCAGACCTGTATTCCCTTGGCGAACCAACAGTTGCATTGATCCGGCAAAATCTAGCCTTGGCACAATACAGGTTGGAGACCGGCTTGCCATTGCTGCCGTTGACGCTGCAACAAACCGGTGCCAACACCGAAGGCTTGCTGCGCGACTGGCCCGTGGTGAATTTCGGGGTTGAGAAGAACTACGGCTACGCGGCCCAATGGTTTGGCATGGCGGCGCTGTTCGCCGCGCTTTATCTGTGGTTTCAGATCATTCGCCGCTTTATGAAACGTCCAAAGGACTCTGCATCCCATGTCTAGTGCCCCTTCCAGCCAAGATCAGCCATTAGGACTGACCGTACACACGCTGCCCGAACCGTTGAACACGGGGGCACAGGCCGCCCGCCGCACCCGCATGGGGCGCTTGAAAATGCTGGTTGTCTTGCTGATATGCGCCGCCCCTGTGATCGCCTCTTACCTGACCTTTTACGTCGTGCGTCCCGAAGGGAGGCGCAATTTTGGTGAACTGATCGATCCGCAGCGTAGCCTGCCCGACGTGGTGGGCAGCACGCTCGATGGAAAAACTGTCAATCTGAAAGAATTGAATGGCCAGTGGTTGCTGGTCAGCGTATCCCCCGCCGCTTGTGCGCAGCAGTGCGCGCGCCACCTCTACCTGCAACGCCAACTGCGTGAAGGCCTGGGCAAGGAAAAAGACCGGCTAGATTGGGTCTGGTTGGTCAGCGATGCAGCACCCGTGGCACCTGCCTTGTTACCGGCGTTACACGAAGCGACGGTTGTTCGCGTGCCCCCGTCGAAGTTGTCGCAATGGCTTGTGCCGCAACCAGGTCATACCTTGGAAGAACACCTCTACCTGGTTGACCCGCTAGGCAACTGGATGATGCGCTTTCCGGCCAACCTGGACAATCAAGGAGCAATCGGCGTCAAGCGTGACCTTGACCGCCTCTTGCGCGCCGCGTCCCACTGGGACAAGGCCGGACGCTAAGCCGCGCAGAGAGACTTCCCATGCACGTTGCCGCCCTGTACGACCTCTCGCCCGCCCTGCGCCTGTTACTGATCGGCGCTTTGCTGGCCTCTGGCCCATTGTTGATGGTGTACTTGCGTACGCGACGCGCAAGCCCCCTAGGACAGTTGCATGCGCTGACCCTGGTCACGCTGTTTTTGACCTTCGATCTGGTATTGTTTGGCGCCTTTACCCGCTTGACCGACAGCGGCCTCGGTTGCCCCGATTGGCCCGGCTGCTACGGCAACGCCAGCCCCATTGGCGCCAGTGTCCATATCGACGCGGCACAGCAAGCCATGCCCACCGGGCCGGTGACGTCGGGCAAGGCCTGGGTGGAGATGGTGCACCGCTATATAGCCATGGGCGTTGGGCTGTTGGCCGTGGTCTTGGCGGTGTGCGCGTGGCTGCAACGCAAGCCGCGCGATGGGTTTGAAGCGGTCAGCCCGTGGTGGGCTTCTCTGACAGCCGTGTGGGTCATCATTCAAGGCAGCTTTGGTGCACTGACGGTCACCATGAAGCTGTTCCCCGCCATCGTGACCCTGCATCTTTTGGGCGGTTATGTGCTGCTGGGGTTGCTCTCGGTGCAGGTTGCTCTGCTGGCACATCAACAGCATCCGACATCCAAGCCGCTGTCGCCGAACGTGCCAACAGGCTTGCGCACGTGGGTGGCGTTGGCCCTGCTGCTGTTGGTACTGCAGGCAGCTTCCGGTGCCTGGGTCAGTAGCAACTATGCGGTCCTGGCTTGTAGCGAATTCCCACTGTGCCAGGGCAGTTGGTGGCCGCAGATGGACTTTAGCCACGGCTTTGAAATTTGGCGGCCGCTGGGCTATTTGCGCGATGGCTCACACATCAGCTTTCAAGGGCTAACCGCGATCCACGTCCTACACCGGCTACTGGCCAGCGTGACGCTCACCCTGCTGACGGTTCTCGCATACCACTTGTACAAGCGCCCGGCGCTACGTCACCATGGCCGTGCGCTGGGGGCTCTGCTGACCTTGCAATTAGCCACCGGGCTCAGCAATGTGGTGCTGGACTGGCCGCTGGTAGCTGCCGTCTTGCACACCGGCGGTGCTGGTGCCTTGGTCGTGGTGCTGGTCCGGTTGCTGGTCGACGTCCAGTCTTCCTCTTCTGTTCAATTTTCCGCTGTATCCGGCGGAGCAACGCCGTCCGGACTGCGTGTATGACCGCTTCTACTCCCCAGCCCGCGCCATCGGTCTTCCGCCAGTTTTATGCGCTGACCAAGCCCAGGGTGATCCAACTGATCGTCTTTTGCGCCTTGATCGGCATGGTGCTGGCCGTACCGGGCGCGCCAACGTGGCCGCAAGTCGGTCTGGCTGCCATAGCGTGCCTGGGCATCTGGCTGGTCGCTGCTGCAGCGGCCGCCTTCAACTGCATCGTGGAGCAGGGCATTGATGCCAAAATGAAGCGCACGGCCTGGCGACCCACGGCCCGCGGCGAACTCAGTAATACGCAAACGCTGCTGTTCTCGGCCGTGTTGTGCGTGGCCGGCTCGGTGTTGCTCTATGTCTGGGTCAATCCCCTGACCATGTGGCTGACCTTCGCCACCTTTGTCGGCTATGCCGTTGTCTACACCGTCATTCTGAAGCCACTGACACCGCAGAATATCGTCATTGGCGGCGCGTCGGGTGCCATGCCACCGGTGTTGGGCTGGGCGGCCATGACCGGCAATGTGGGTCCTGAGGCGATGATCCTGTTCTTGATCATTTTTCTGTGGACCCCGCCACACTTCTGGGCATTGGCTCTTTACCGCGTGGAGGATTACCGCAAGTCCGGCCTGCCGATGTTGCCGGTAACCCATGGCAGCGAATTCACGCGCTTGCAGATACTCCTCTACACGCTAGTCCTGTTCGCGGCCTGCCTGCTGCCGTTCGTGTACGGCATGAGCCGTTGGCTCTATCTGGTGGTTGCCGTCTTGCTCAGTTTTGGGTTCTGTCTGTACGCATGGTGGCTATGGCGTGATTACTCTGACGCATTGGCGCGCAAGACGTTCCGGTTTTCGTTGATACACCTTAGTGTCTTGTTTGTAGCGTTGTTGCTGGATCACTATCTCTTGTAATGTCAGGCTTCCATTGGCTTATATGAAACGAATCACTATTAAATTGATAGCTGCCTTGGCAATATTTGCAGCGGCTACAGGGCTAATCACCGCATGCTCTCCGCAGCAACCGGTGTTCTCGTCCATTGATGTGACCGGCGCCGACTATGCCAAAGGTTTCGAGCTCACCGACCACAACGGCCAGGTGCGGCACCTGACGGACTTTGCAGGCAAGGTCGTGGTCCTGTTCTTTGGCTACACCCAATGCCCCGACGTCTGTCCCACCAGCATGGCGGAGCTGGCCGAGGTGAAGAAGGCCTTGGGCAAGGACGGTGACCGCTTGCAGGGCTTGTTTGTGACGGTAGACCCCGAGCGCGATACACCGGCGCTGCTCAAGAACTACATGTCCAATTTCGACCCGACATTTCTCGCGCTGTACACCACGCCCGACAAGCTGATCGAGCTGGCCAAAGACTACAAGATCTACTTCAAAAAAGTCGAAGGCAAGAGCCCCACCAGCTACAGCATGGACCATTCCGCGGGTAGCTACGTGTACGACGCCAAGGGCCAGTTGCGTCTGTTCACGCGCTACGGTAGCGGCCCCAAGCCATTGACGGAAGATATACGACTGCTGCTCAAGTAGACGATGCGTTGGAAAGGTGTAGGACAAGTCCCACAAAACTTCGCGGCATCGGCCGATACCCCAAAAACGGCCGTTCCCAGAACATGGAGGCATCCATTCATTCAAGGAGAGCCTCATGGGAACAACACACCAATACGCCTTCGGAGCCCTGCAGAACCTAATGCTCGCAGCCTTGCCCTCAGACGACATCGCCCAATGGCAAAGCCGTTTGGAACCGGTGGAACTGGCGCGCAACCAGATGCTCTACTCGGCGGGCTGCGCACCGGAATATGTGTACTTCCCCACCACTGCCATCGTGTCACTGATGCGCATTACCTGCGAGGGCGCTTCGGCTGAAGTGGCCGTGGTAGGTAACGACGGAGTTGTCGGTATTTCTTACCTGCTCGGCGCGGACTCTGCAGCCACTGACGCCATGGTGCAAAGTGCAGGGCGCGCCTTTCGCATCAGCGCACGCTTTGTCAAAGGCGAGATCGCGCGCTCCTGTGGTGTCATGAAAGTCGTGCTGCACTACGCACAGAACGTGATGGCCCAAATGGCCCAAACTGCGATTTGCAACCGCTACCACTCGATCGACCAGCAGTTCTGCCGCCACCTGTTGCTTCGCCTGGACCGCCTGCCCGGCGATGAACTGAACATGACGCACGAACTCGCAGCCAACCTTTTGGGCGTGCGCCGCGAAGGCATCACTGTGTCAGCACACAAGTTGCAAGAAAAAGGGTTGATCCGCTACAGCCGTGGCCACATCGAGGTGCTGGACCGTGAAGGTTTGGAGGAGAAGGCCTGTGAGTGCTACGCGATTGCCAAGAAAGAGTACCGCCGCTTGTTGCCGGTCAGGCTGGCGGCATAGGTGACCGCGCAGTCAAGCCGACTCTGTCGCAGATTCGGGTAATTGGGCGCGCACCAGCGTGCCCTGTCCGGGGTTGGACACCAGCTCCAAAGACCCCGACTCGGCCTCCACCCGGAAACGCATACCCAACAGCCCGTGGGCTTTGCTTCCGATTTTGTTGGCATCAAAACCGACACCATCATCCCGCACGGTCAGTTCAACGCGGCCATTGGAAGAGTTCAGGTTCAACCACACGTTGCTAGCCTTGGCATACTTCGCAGTATTGGTCGTCGCTTCCTGGACCAGACGGTAAACCACCAGTTGCGCATGCGCACTTAGCTGGACGGGTTCAAGCGTGCAGTGCACTGGAATGCTGGCTGTTTTCGCAAACTCACGGGCCAAAATCTCCAGTGTGGGGACCAGACCAAGATTGCTCAACGCCGACGGCCATAAGTCCTCAATGATGCGCCGCTTCATGGCGATGCCTGCATTGAGGGTGACAATTAGATGGTTGATGCGCTCCAGCGCATCTGGCACAGTCGTACCCAAGCGCGACTTGATGCGCGCCACGTCCAGTTTGGCCGCCGTCAGCAACGCGCCCAGTTCGTCATGCAGGTCGCGGGCGATGCGGTGACGCTCGTCTTCACGCGCAGTTTGCAGGTGGTCGTTGAGCTCGACCAATTGCAGGGTACGGCGGATCACTTCGCTTTGCAGGTGTTCCTGCTCTGCTTGCATTGCCACGTGGTGGCGTTCCTGTTCCGCCTTGAAAGCCAGATGTTGCCGCATGTTCAACAGAACCAGCAGCAGGCTCAAGGCCGTCAATAGTGCCACGCCCATACGGCTGAACAGCAGAACATCGGACACTTCGCGCAGGTTGGCCTCAAGACGCAAGGTTTCTACCGCCAATAGCTCTGCGCCTGTCGTACGGATCGCCTCCATGTACTCGTGACCGATGCCGCTGAGTGTGAAGTCCCTGCCGGTTTGGCGCTTGCCCTCTTTTTGCATCTGCACCGTGATGGCAAGCTCTGACAATTTGGTTTCGGTCAGGGCATGCAGCTTTTTCAGAAGCTTCGCAGACCCCGGTTCACTGCTGTAGGCACCGTCAAGTTTCGCGAAGGTGACGTCAATTTTTTTCAGTGCTGCGTCGTACGGTGTCAGATAGTCCCCGTTGCCTGTCAACAGGTAGCCCCTTTGTCCGGACTCAGCATCCAATACGGCCTTGGTAAGGTCATTCAGATGAAGACGGTTCTCTGCAGTCGCGCTGAGGGTTTGCAGCAAAACGGCCGCACGCCGATTTGAGTCCTCGGTTATGAAAACCATGGTCAGGGATGCAAGCAGCAACAGCACAATGGCCAGCGGTTTTCGCTTCGTGATCGCGGGCAGGGGTGTGTACATGGGCTGAACTAGAATGCGAAAAAATCATTTTGTTTGAAAACGCAGCACGCCATGATCCGCATCGCCATCGTAGACGACCACGCCATTGTTCGTGCAGGACTTCGACAGTTTTTTGCCGAACATGCGGACTTGTCGGTCGTTGCGGAAGCCGCCAATGGCCGCGAAGCGCTGGACATTGCACGCGCGGGTGGCGTCGATGTCATGGTGATGGATCTTTCTATGGGCGATCAAGGTGGCGTCGAAGCACTGGTCGCCATCAAGGCGCGTGTACCCGAGTTGCCGGTGCTGATCTTGAGTGCCTTGCCAGAAACGCATTACGCCACTGCCCTGTTGCAACAGGGGGCGAGCGGCTATCTCGGCAAGGATTGCGATCCCGACCACATCGTGGACGCCATACGGACCGTTTCGCGCGGACGCAAATACATCAGCACCACTGTGGCCGAGCAACTGGCCAATGCGTTGGCCGGTGGTGCAGACCTGGAAAAAACACCGCATCACAAATTGTCGCACCGCGAGTTACAGGTGTTTTTGCGGCTGGCGGCAGGAGAAGCGGTAGGCAATATTGCTGAACACATGTCGCTGAGCATCAAGACCGTCAGCACATACCGGACGCGCATCATGGAAAAACTAAGCTTGGCATCGAATAGTGACCTGACCTACTACGCATTGAAAAATGGACTGATCCAGTAGCTGCATTCAATTGAATTCACCGCATACGCTGCTGCCGGCTTCGCCGGCAGCCAAGCGTTCGCAATACAGCATCAGCGCTTCTAGCTCGTTCGACTTGTCGAAAACTTTGCTGGCCCCTAACTCGGCACATCTTCGGCGTATCTCGGGTGTTGCATGGTTGCTCAAGACCACCATGGTGCGACGTGTTTGTGCACGCTGAACAGCGCCCAGTACGCCCAAACCTGATCCCAGTTTGAGGAAAATATCAACAATCACCAGATCCACTGCATTGCCAGGCTCACCCAGCCAGCGCACTGCGGTCGCCTCATCCTCTGCGACCCCCACTACATCGATTGGAGTCATTTCTTCCAGCGCGGCAATCAGACTGTCGCGTATGACCTTGCTGTCTTCGACGATATAGGTTTTAAGGAGTTGCATGAAACTGTGACTGCTAACGACCAGGGCGATGTCAGGCAAATTGCCTCTTGGGCATGCCGGCATGTTATCTCCAATACATGGAGATGTGTTGGTGCTGTGCACGCGGAGCGTGACAATTTGCGCACTGTATTTCAGCGTACAGACACCGTCTGCTGCACGTTTTGGTGTGCCCGTTTTAGGCAAGCAAAACACCCCTGAGGCCGGAGCCGTCAGGGGTGTCTTTTTTTGGATTTTCCGGAGGTCAGGCGTATTCGGCCAGCGACACTTTCATCTTCTTCATGGCGGCCACTTCGATCTGGCGTATGCGCTCGGCGCTAACACCATACTCAGCCGCCAAATCGTGTAAGGTCATGCCTCCAGAGTTGTCATCATTGACGTTCAACCAACGTTCCTCAACGATACGGCGACTGCGGGCGTCCAGGCCCTGCAGTGCAACGGCAATTCCGTCAGTCGCCAATACATCGCGCTGGTGCGCTTCAATCATGGCAATCGGCTCGTGGTTGGTATCGGTCAGGTAGGCAATCGGGCCAAAAGCGTCTTCTCCGTCGTCGGATGGAGAAGGGTCCAGCAACACATCGCCGCCCGACATGCGGGTTTCCATTTCGATCACTTCTTCGGGCTTGACCTTGAGCTCGCGGGCCATCGCCTCGATCTGTTCCGGATTCAGAGTATCGCGGTGCGTGCCCAGGTCGGCCGCTGCGTCTTCACTCTTGTAGCGCTGCTTCATGGAGCGCAGGTTGAAGAACAGCTTGCGCTGCGCCTTGGTCGTGGCCACTTTGACCATGCGCCAGTTCTTCAGGATGTATTCGTGAATTTCAGCCTTGATCCAGTGCAGCGCATAGCTGACCAGGCGCACGCCCTGATCGGGGTCGAAGCGCTTAACAGCTTTCATCAGGCCCACATTGCCTTCCTGGATTAGGTCGCCGTGGGGCAGGCCATAGCCCAGGTATTGGCGCGACACCGATACCACCAAGCGCAAGTGAGATAGCACTAACTTACCGGCCGCTTCAAGGTCGTTGCCGGTCTTGAATTTGCGTGAGAACTCCTGCTCTTCCTCCAATGTGAGCATCGGCAGGCGGTTGGCAGCGGAAATATAGGCGTCCAAATTGCCCAACGACGGGACCACCGACCAAGGATTGGCCAGTGCTACGGCGGCGGAAGATGCGTGTCCCAATGGGTATGACATACCTGAACTCCTTGTGTCTTGTTGGCAATATTAGCACTCTCTATGAGCGAGTGCTAATAGAGAAGTTCAATGGCCCTGATTAACAAATGTAGATTGGGTAGGGTGCTTATGTGCAACTGGGTGCGGCACGCCGCATTTTCAATGGTGATGTGGCGAGATTTACGTGCGCTGGCATACAGACGTGTGGGCTGGAATGAAAATAGCCAAAAAAAGTAGCTATGGTAAGCATAGCGGCCGCACCAATAGGCTCGGGGGCTCGATGGTGATTTTCCCGATGTGAAATTTGCGGGTGGCCTGCAACCGGTCAGCGGCCTGCCAATGGCATCAAACTCCTGACAGAATCAGAGCCTTTCGCGCGCGCCGCGCCGCGCCGCGACCGGTGGGCCGACCTAGCCGACGGCCACACTGCTTGGCATTCTTCTGCGGAGACAACGATATGAAACGCGACCCCATTTCCCCAACCCAAAACCCCATAGTGGTTCAACCCATCAGCCACGACGTACTAGCCGAGAAGTACCTCAAGCCGGGGGAGACCGGCATAGAAGACCTGTTTGCCCGCGTGGCACGCGCCCTGGCCTCCGTCGAGAAGGAAGCGGACCGCCCCAAATACGAAGCCATCTTC
>JANXVI010000325.1 GCA_025351745.1 Rhodoferax sp. | reverse complement strand
CCCACCACACCCTCCAGCCCCAAGGCCCGCGCCGCGCCCGCCGTGTGCTGCCACCACAGATGTTGCGGATGCAGCGACAAGCCCTGCTTGGTCTGCCCTTCCCGCCCGACGTAATACGCGCCCATCATCGTGCGGAACGGGCTGAACGATGTGCCCCCGCCTATATCGCTGGCCAGGCCGTACTGAAACCCCACCCGGTCTGCACCGGCGTAGTCGAAGAAGCCGCTGCCCAGAAAGAGATTGCTGGTCGGGCTGATCGCTGCGGCCGTGCCGGTGTCACGCATCAGCGCACGATCGGCATCGTCGAAGTGGATGCAGTGGGCATACACGGCGCGCTGGCGCATCAGGCCGAAGTCGTCGTATGTGGCTAGGTAACTGCGCGACTGGGGGAACAGCGCACGCGCCCAGGTGATCTCATCCTTATTTTCCGCCACGTGGGACTGGATCCAGACATCCGGGTACTGCTTCGCCAAATCCCCGGCCCCACGCAACTGTGCGTCGGTACACGTGGGCGCAAAACGGGGGGTGATGGCATAGCCCAGACGGTGTTTGCCGTGCCAGCGCTGGATCAGCGCCTCGGTGTCGCGCAGGCTTTGTTCGGTGGCGTTGATGCTACCGTCACCTGACGCGCTGTTCAGCAATTCGGCTGGTGCGTTGCGATCCATCAGGCACAGGCCGGTGATGACGCGCATGCGCTGGGCCTGGGCTTCGGTGAACAACGCATTGACGGACTCAGTGTGCGACGTGGCAAACGTCAACGCGGTGGTAACCCCGTTGCGCAACAGCTCCGCTATGAAAAACGTAGCAGCTTGTGCACTGTATTCGGGGGTTGCAAAGCGTTTTTCTTCTGGAAAAGTGTAGTTCTCCAGCCAGGGTAGCAGGCCATCGGCCGGTGAACCGATCACATTGGCTTGGGGATAGTGGAGGTGCATGTCCACGAAACCGGGGGCGATGATACGGCCGGGGAAGTGCTCCACCGCAATATCAGCGTACTGGTCAACCAGGTCCCGGTAGGCGCCCACTGCCTGCACCACCTTCGTGCCCGCGGCATTTGGGCCTGCGACCAGGAGGCCGTCTTCTTCAAACATGGCACGGACAGGCCCCTCACTGTGCGGGGCAAACCAGAGGATGGAGGCGCGATAAGCTTTCATGGGGGCGAGCTTAAACCCGGAATGGTGGACAGGCATAAGCCGCCCCGCATAAACCCTATCCATCCGCGCACCCGCTCACACCCGTCTATCGCGCTACAGACCGCCGCAGGCGTTACCAATGCTTGCAATTCTGCGCCGGGACCGGAGTGCTGCCCACGCTACAGTGGAAAACACTATGCGAAACAACACCCCAAAGCAATGGACAACGCGCCAGCCCCGGAACAGGTCAATCTGGCTGCTGCTGGGAATCTGCTCCCTCTGCGCGGTGGCGTATGGCAATGATCACTTCCCCGCCGCTGGCAATCCACTGGGCAGTTGTGCCGTCCCCGTACCGGCTGCGGCGGAAGATGTATCCGCGCCCACCACCGTCATTGGCAGTGGCACTGCCACCAGTTGCACGGGCGAAGCGGTCGTCCAGGGCGTGGCCCGCGGAGGTGTCATCACCTTTAACTGCGGACCCAACCCGATCACCATCACGCTGACGCAACCCGCCAAGATCGTCAACAGCACCGGGCCAAAGATTGTCATCGATGGCGGTGGCAAGGTCACACTCAGCGGCGGTGGAACTACCCGCATCTTGTATATGAACACCTGCGACGCCGCCCAGGTTTGGACCACCCCGCACTGCCAAGACCAGGACCATCCGCAGCTCACTGTGCAAAACATGACGTTTATCGACGCCAACTCCAGCGGGCTGGACCCCAGCGGCGGTGGCGCCATCTGGGCACGCGGGGGACGCCTGAAGGTGGTCAACAGCCGCTTCTTTCGCAACCAGTGCGATGCGGCAGGCCCTGACGTGGGTGGTGGCGCCATCCGCGCCTTCAGCCAGTCGCAGAACCTGCCGGTCTATGTGGTCGGCTCCACATTTGGCGGGCGCACGGACCTGGGCAATGTGTGCTCCAACGGCGGCGCTTTAAGCAGCATTGGCGTGTCCTACTCAATCATCAACAGCCGCTTCACACACAACCGTGCTATCGGGATAGGCGCCAACCCGGCGAAGTCGGGTACCACCGGTGGCGGCAGCGGCGGCGCCATCTACAACGATGGCAACAGCTTCCAATTGCAAGTGTGCGGCAGCGACATTAACAACAACGCGGCCAAGGAAGGCGGCGGCGCCATCTTCTTCGTCAGCAATGACCGCAGCGGCACACTGGCCATCAACAACTCGGTGCTCAGCGCCAACCCCAGCGCAGGGTTCGAGACTGCAGGATTGCCCGGCATTTTTTATTTAGGTAGTGGCAGTGCGCAGGTCAGTTCATCCATGCTGGACCGCGGCAACACCACTACATCCGCCAACTGCGTTTTCAACTGGGGCGAGCACCACTACGCCGAATTGCTTTACCCCACCCCAGCGCCTTCGCAAACGCTTGCGCCCTATTACTACCGCCACTACGCCAGTACCAATAGTTATGTCGGCATTTCATCGCAGGACGACCGGCTGCGCTACATGGGCAGCGCCAGCAATAACCAGATGCTGGACCTGGGCAGCATGGCTACCTGGAAGCAGTCGGCTGGCTGCCAATAACGCACCCGTGGCGCGCAGCACGCCGTTATTTTTTTGCAACACCCAAGCACCTGATGCGCAGAAATCGCTTGAACCCACGCACCAAGCTCTGACAGAATCGCGGCTTCGCTGATTTGAGACCGCCACGCAACGAGTGTCCTTGCGTGGTCAACCCCTTGAATGGGCTATACCCATGTTGTCTATGTTGTTCACGTTTTTTACCTAAACCGCACCTCTGCCGCCCCGGCTGGATGTGTGCCACACCGTCCAGCCAGCGCCCGTGCCGCTTCCGCAGCCGCAAGCCCTGGTTACCACAGCCGGGGCTTTTTGCATTTGGGAGTGTGCACACATGAGTGCCAAGGTTTTTTCGCGCGACTACGCACTAGGTAAGGTCAAGAAGCTGCAGCGCATGAAGCAGCCTTTGGCCATCAAAGTAATGCTGGATTCACCGCTGGGCCGCCCCAAGGCGAATCGCGACCCCCATGGGGGGCAGCGACCCACACACAGTGGGGAAGCGTGGGGGCTCAATCGCCCACCCCGCAACCCTGTGGTCTTTGCCATGGCGCACCGGGCAGCTTCGTCTGCGGCGGGCAAACACGTTCGCAGCCAGGGGGCCGCACGCCGCGCGGAGAAGGTGACGTTGCAAAAGCTGGTGCGCCAGCTGGAGCAGTGAACAGAACAACATAGAACTATGAACACCATCAACAACGAAATACACGCGCAAATCGCCGAGCGCAGCGTGCGCTTGGGCGAAGTCGCCGCCGAACTCAAGACCGAGCTCTTTGGCATAGACCCCATCATCGATCGCGTCATCGAATCGCTGCGCGCCTGGTACGTGATGCCCGAGCTCATCAAACGCCCGGTCATCGTTTGCCTGTGGGGGCTGACTGGCACCGGCAAGACCCAGCTGACGCGCCTGATCGCGCAGAAGCTGTGTTTTTACGACCGCTTTGTCGAAGTGCAGATGGATGGCTTTAGCAACAGCACGGGCTACAAGCCCAGCACCATCTCGGGCATGCTGGCCGAATCCGGCATCGAGAAAGGTGCGCCCGGCATCCTGGTGCTAGACGAGTTCCAGCGCTACCGCACGCTGGACAAAGGCGGAGATGACGTCAAGGTTGAACGTTACCAGGACGTGTGGACGCTGCTGTCCGACGGCCGCCTGGCACCGGCCCTGTCCTTCATGTCCGACATGGAGTATTCACTGGGACGCACGCAGTACGACCAGGAGCGCGAAAAGACCGATGCCGACGAAGTCAGCAAATTCAAGCTACACCTGTCGCCCTACGACGCACGCGACTTGAAGCAGACGCTCAAACTCCAGGAGCCTTTGCTGGACATCATGCGCTGGACGTCCGACGAAATCCAGGCCCGCATGCAGGCCTTCCAGAACTCGCCCGAGGCCTGGGAGACCGACTACAGCAAGCTGCTGATCTTCGTGGCCGGCAACCTGGACGAGATGTACCGCCAGACCGCAGCGCGGGTCGAAGACTGCGACACCGATGCCGACATCTTCCACGCGCTGACGCAAAAGCTGTCGCTGATCGACGTGAAGAAGGCGTTGAGCAAACGCTTTAAGCCGGAGCAGATTGCGCGCCTGGGCAACAACCACGTGATCTACCCCAGCTTCAACCGTGCCACCTACCAGCGCCTGATTGCGAACATGTGCGAAGCTTATGTGCGTGACTTGGCGGAGTCATCGCAGTTGCGCTTTGAGATCGACGCTGCGCTGCAGGATGAGATTTATGCCAACGCGGTGTTTCCGGCACAGGGCACGCGGCCGTTGTTCTCATCCATCCACGCCATCGTCAGCGCCCCGCTGGTCAACGCCACACTGTGGGCGATCGAACAGGGCGCCACACCGGCAGACGATCTGCGCTTGAGCCTGGGTGCGGACAAACGCCATCTGCTCGCGCAGTTTGGGCCGCACAGCAAAGCCTATACGGTCAACTTCGAACTGAACCGCCTGAAGCAACGCGCCAACCCTGACTTTCGCGCGCTGCTGGCCGTGCATGAGGCCGGGCACGGGTTGCTGTACGGCGTGTTGTTCGGTCATGCGCCGCAGGAGATCAAGATCAACGTGGCATCGTTTGATGGTGGCTACAACAGCTATATGAGCCTGCGCTCCGAGTCACGGCGCAACTGCCTGGACGCGATCTGTGTCAGCCTGGGCGGCCGCGCAGCTGAGGCCCTGGTGTTTGGTGAGGAGGCTTGCACCACCGGCGCCGAGCAGGACCTGAAACAGGCCACGGCCGAGGCCGCGCAGTTTGTACGCCATTGCGGCTTTGCGGGGCGCCTTAGCCGCACGGACGTGACCCACGAGATGGACGACGATGTCAACACCGACATCAGGCCCACCAACGAAGCGATCGAGGCCTTACTGCAAACGCAGTACGCGCGGGCGATGCAGTTGCTGCAGGATCACGGAGCGGTGTTCCTGCGCATCACGCATGCCCTGACCGAGCATGGCGAGGTGTCCAAACACGCGCTGGCGCAATGGCTGGGTTTGCCGGCTATGGCCGAGCCCAGCGTACTGGAGCCCTATGCCGACCATCTGGCGGCATTTGCCCAGCAACAGGCGGCCATGGGGAAATTGGAGCGCAAGCTGCGCAACCCACAGCCTGCACAGGAGGTCAGCCTGTGCGCTTCGGCATCTAAGCTTTGACCAAGGTCTTCTCACCGACCGCGAACGATGCCCTTTGGATGCGCCCGTTGATGACCTCATACACACACAGCATCTCCAGCGTTCCCAGGCCTTCGGGGAAATTGCGCGTAATCAATTCTGTGTCGGTGACGACGTTGCCCACCACGGTGCGCGAGACGAGCTTGGCGTAGAGGTCGGGCTCGGAAAACCGCGTCAAAAAGCGCGCCCGCAATTCTGTATGGCCCTGTGCCAGCAGGGCACCGTGTAGCGTGAACTGCTCGGCATCGGGGGCATAGGTTTGCAGCAGTGCTTCAACGTCCTTGGCGTTGTAGGCGTCAAGTTGGGCTTGAACGATGGACAGTGCCGCGGATGCTGCGGTGATGTTGCGCATGATGGCTTGGTTTAACAGGATTTGTTGTAGGCATAAAAAACCGCATCACGCTGCCAGCCTAGTGATGCGTACAGAGACTGTGCCGACACATTGGTCTTGGCGGTCGTCAAGTCCATGCGCGCAAATCCGCGCTGCCGCGCATGCTGCTCGGCAGCCAGCATCAATGCGCGGCCCGCGCCCGATTTTCTGAAATCTGGCGCAACAAACAGATCGTATAAGACCACTATCGGCGCGGCGATGACGGAGCAAAAGCTGGGGTACAGCTGGCAGAAGCCCAACATATCTGCGTCGCTACTCTCGGCCACGATGATGGACGACTCGTCCTTCTGCATGCGATCGCGCAGAAAGGCCTCAGCCCTCACCAGATCGGGTGCCTGTTCATAAAACTGCCGGTAGGCGTCAAACAGCGGGGCCAATGCACCAAGGTCAGCCGAGGTGGCCAAACGGGTGGAAATCGCGGTCACAGGGATAACAAAAAAGAATCGGGAGAAGACGCCAAGACCTATTTTTTGGAATAGACGATCTTTTGTTTGCCGCCATCGCAGCTTCCAACCACCTTGGCCTCGCCGGCCTTGTCGGCTTCGACAATGGTCAACTCGTAACCCTTTACGCCTTTGCCGTCCAGCTTGGTGGCGATTTCAGACTTCAGCTCTTCGCACGCCTTGGCAGCATGCGCCTGGCCAAAGGCGGCCAGCAGCGCGAGAAATAGAACGGTAGTTTTCATGTGGTATCTCCCTAAGTGAATAAACCCTGATGGTACAAAAGAATTCGCCGCAAAGCACCAGCTGCCACACCAATATCGATGCATCAGCCAGTTGGCTACCGCACTTCACGGGCCTTCGAGACAGTGAAAGGGCCGGCTGCGTGTTGCCAAGGGTTGCCAACGACCTGCTATATTTTAAATAGCATACAGTACTTATTTCACGAGGGCTAGCGGCCTATTTCATTCAAAGGTCTCAAATACACCATCCAGCCGTTGCACATAACGGTCGCGCAGGCTGGCGTCTATGAAACTGGCGTCAAAGCTGTTGCGGGCCAGTTGGTAGGCGTGTGCGGACGTCATGCCCAGCGCGGCAAAGGTCTGCGTGAAGTTCTCATTGATGTAGCCGCCAAAATAGGCCGGGTCGTCGGAGTTGACGGTGGCCATGATGCCGGCGTCCAGCATGCGCCGCAAACTGTGTTGGTACAGCGTGGGGAACACGCGCAGCTTCAGGTTACTCAGCGGACACACGGTCAGCGGTATGCGGTCTTTGGCCAGGCGTTGCATCAGTGCTGCGTCGTGTATGGCTTGCACGCCGTGGTCAATGCGCTCCACATTCAGCACGTCCAGCGCACTCCAGATGTAGGCCGGTGGCGCCTCTTCACCGGCGTGTGCAACCAGGCGAAAGCCTAGCTGTTTGGCGCGGGCATAGACCTTGGCAAATTTTTCGGGCGGGTGGCCCACTTCGCTGGATGCCAGACCGATACCGACGATTTTGTCGCGCAGCGGCATCGCTTCTTCCAGGCAGGCGAAGGCTTCTTCCTCGCTCAGATGGCGCAGAAAGCACAGGATCAGCGAGGCGGTCATACCGAATTTCTCGGGTGCATCGGCACAGGCGCGGTGCAGGCCGTTGATGACGGTGGCGGCATCCAGACCATGGCCGGTATGGGTCTGGGTGTCGAAGAAGATTTCAGTGTGCAGCACGTTGTCGGCCTGCGCACGGGCCAGGTAAGCACAGGTCATGTCGTAGAAGTCTGCTTCAGTCTTCAGCACCATGGTGCCCTCGTGGTAGATGTCCAGAAACTCTTGCAGGTTGTTGAACACATAGGCATCGCGCAAGCCCTGTTCGCTGGCGAAGCGCAGCGCCACGTTGTTGCGTTTGGCAAGTGCAAACATCAGCTCAGGCTCCAGCGAGCCTTCAATGTGCATGTGCAGCTCGGCTTTGGGCATGGCGCGCAGCAGGTCAGGCAGGCGGTCAAGGGGTACGGGGTTGTGGTTCATGGTCAATCTCCTGAGGGGCAATGTTCTGTTTCAAATGTACGGCCAGAAAGCGGGTGACGCGCTGTTGGGCGTCAGCACGCGCTTCAGGGTTGGGCGCAGTGGTCACGCCGGCGCCGGGGTTTACGCCGTTGGGCACATCTTTGCGCAGGCGTTTGGCGGTGAGCGCTGGGTTGTCGAAGTCGTGGTAAGTGTCCGGGTAGGTAACGATCTGCATGGCCTCACCGCGGGCGGCCACGGTTGCGGCCAAGGCTTTGCAGGGTGCGGCTGGGGTCCAGTCATCGGCCTCGCCTATCAGTAGCAACAGAGGCGCATAGGGGTGGAAGCTGTCCGGCTTTTTGCTGCGGGATGTGCAACCGGGATAGAACGCTATTGCCGCGTTGAAGCCCGTCGCATCGGTCGGGCGGTGGGTGATGGTGTCCAGCGTCACGCCGGCACCGTGCGACCAGCCCAGCATTGCAATGTGTTGGCCGTCCACATCCGGCCGCAGGCGCAGGTAGGCCAGGGCAGCATACGCATCGCCCACGCGGTCAGACTCTTTGAGCGTGCGTTCGCTGAATTTGGTGGTGCAGATTTCCCTCAATCCGTGGGCGCCAAAGCTGTCCAGCATCAGCGCCACATAACCCTGCGCCGCCAGGTATTCACCCCACATAGTGTGGCGGGCGTTGAGTTGGCCGTCGCGACCATAGGCGCCGCCACAACCATGCACCATGACCACGGCGGGATGTTTGCCCGTGCCGGCGCCGGTACTCGGGCTGAAGACAAAAGCCGACAAGGCCTCAGGCGCCGAAGAAATGCCCGCCGTGGGCACCAGCACGGCTAGCGGCGCGGCCCGCGCGTGACCGGCAAACAGTGCTAGGCAACAGGCAAGAGTTGTAAATAATTTCATGCGGCAATTGCCAAAGTTGCAAAAGTTTCGAAGGGCGTAAATAGGGCTCAATGGATCTTGGCCGCTTCTAGCTCCATCTGCGAGACCAGCTCTTGCATCTGGTCCACCACCGCCTGCACGGTTTCGCGCTTGGACAAATCCACGCCCGCCTTTTGCAACTGGGCCATGGGGTGGTCGTTGCCACCACTGCGCAGCAGCTCCATGTAACGCGCGGTGGCTGCCGCGCGGGACGCGGGTTCGCCCGTGGTCATATCCTTGAACAGCTTGGCCGACGATGCGAAACACGTTGCGTACTGGTAGACGTAATACGGCGAGTTGTAGAAGTGGGGGATGCGGGCCCAGGTGGTCTGGTAGGCCTCGTCCACGGTCACAGCGTCACCGTAGTAGTCTTTCAGCAGTTGCAGGTAAATGCTGTTGAGCACGGCCGCAGTGACCGGCTTGCCCTCTTCCACCAATTTGTGCGCTTGTAGTTCAAAGTTGGCAAATAGAACCTGGGTGTAGAAGGTTCCGACGATGGAGTCCACCGCGTGCTGCAACAGCAGGAAGCGTTCCTTGGGGTCCGTCGTGCTGGCCAGCAACTGGTTCAGCAAGAAGCGTTCGTTAGTGGTGGAGGCCACCTCGGCCACGAAAATCGTATAGTCCGCGGTCACATAGGGCTGGGTCTCGGCCGACAGGATGGAGTGCATGGCATGGCCGCCTTCGTGTGCCAGCGTGAACAACGCGCTTTGTGTGTCGTTGTGGTTCAGCAGCATGTAAGGGCCGACACCAAACAGGCCACCAACATAGGCACCCGAGCGCTTGCCTTCGTTCTCGTACACGTCAATCTGCTTGCCGGATAAAAACTTCTTGTACTTTGCCGAGTAGTCTGCACCCAGTGGCGCCACGGATTGCAGAACAGTCTCTTTCGCATCATCAAAGGGATAGGTGGTGGTCGTCTTGTAAATGGGGATACTGCCGTCGTACAAATGGTAGGTATCCAGCCCCAACAACTTCTTGCGCAGCTTGGCGTAGCGCTGCAGTGGTGCGGTACCCGCCCGCACTGTGTCGACCAGGGTCTGGACCACGCTGGTGGGTACCGCATTGCCATCGAGTGCGGCGTCCAGCACGGCGGGGAAGTTGCGCGCTTGGGCATTGAACCAGCCCTGCTGCATGACGCCGTTGTAAACAGCGGCATAGGTGTTGGCCGTGGCGGCGTAGGTTGCCAAAAAGGCTTCAAAGGCTTTGGCACGGTCGCCCTGC
>JANXVI010000296.1 GCA_025351745.1 Rhodoferax sp. | reverse complement strand
GTTGAGGACAGAGCTTCGCTTCGCTACGGTCTGTCCCGCAAGGTCTCAAAATCGCTCCACAATCGTGGCAATCCCCATGCCCCCACCCACACACAGCGTTGCCATGCCGTAGCGCAGCTTGCGACGGTGCAGTTCGTCAATCAGCACACCCAGAATCATGGCACCGGTGGCGCCGAGTGGGTGGCCCATGGCGATGGCGCCGCCGTTGACGTTGACCCTGTCGTGCGGCACCTTCATCTCTTTCATGAAGCGCATTACCACGGCGGCGAAGGCCTCGTTGACCTCGAACAGGTCGATCTGGTCAATCGTCAGCCCCGCCTTGGCCAGCGCCTTGCGGGCTGCGGGCATGGGGCCGGTCAGCATGATGGTCGGGTCGGCACCGCTCAGCGCGGTGGACACGATGCGCGCGCGTGGTGTCAAGCCATGGGCCTTGGCAGCAGCTTCGTTGCCAATCAGCACGGCGGCCGCGCCATCGACGATGCCGGACGAGTTGCCTGCGTGGTGTACGTGGTGGATGCGCTCCACCTGGGGGTAACGTGTCAGCGCCACCTGGTCAAAGCCCATGCCGCCCATTTGTTCGAATGCAGGCTTCAACCCGGCCAGGCCTTCCAGTGTGGTGTTCGGCTTGATGAATTCGTCGCGGCCCAGGATGACCTGGCCCAGGCTGTCCTTCACGGCCACCACCGAGCGGTCAAAATACCCCGCAGCTTGTGCCTTGGTGGCACGGCGTTGCGACTCCAGTGCAAACGCATCCACATCGGCGCGGCTAAAGCCTTCCAGCGTGGCAATCAGGTCAGCGCCAATGCCCTGTGGCACAAAAGCGGTTTGCGAATTGGTCTCAGGGTCCATGGCCCAGGCGCCGCCGTCCGAGCCAATCGGCACGCGGCTCATGCTCTCCACTCCACCGGCGACGACCAGATCTTCCCAGCCAGAGCGCACCTTTTGCGCGGCCATGTTGACGGCTTCCAAGCCGGAGGCGCAAAACCGGTTGATCTGCACGCCCGACGCGCGGAAATCCCAGCCCGCCTTGAGTGCAGCCACCTTGGGGATAACCGAGCCCTGGTCACCCACGGGGGAGACTACACCCATCACCACATCGTCGACCATCGCGGTGTCGAACTGGTGGCGCTGTTGCAGGTCGGTCAGCAGGCCGGCCAGCAGGGTCACGGGCTTGACCTCATACAGGCTGCCGTCTTTCTTGCCCTTGCCGCGTGGGGTGCGGATGGCGTCAAACACAAATGCTTCGGTCATGGTGGTGGTCTCCGGTTCAAGATGATTTGAGTTGGGATTCAGTGGACAAATGGGGTGCCGTGGCGTGGCGCACCTGCTCATGGAACCAGGACAGCGCAACTTCGGCGCGGCCTACCGTGATGTGTGTATTGGCGCCGGTTTTCAAGCCGTGCTGGATGCCGATGGCGCAGTGGATATCTTCTTTCTGGAACACACCCTGCTCAATCAGCTGGAAGGTTTTCTCCCAGTGCGGTGCCCAATCGGGAGTGGACTTGTCAGCGGGTATCAGCATACGGTGCGTCCAGCGCAGCGTCTCCGGCCCAGTGGGTACCACACTGATCAGGCTCAAATAGTCCGGGTGGAAGATGGTGACCGTGTTGGGGAATACCACCTGGCTAGTGGTCGCGAGTTGGCTCAGACCTTCGACAGTGTCCGGCGCCGCGCTGCCTGGGCGATTGGCCCACTCTAGCGCGGCGCGGCGCGCCACCAGTGAATGGATGTGCGGGCCAAAACGCTCGGCCGATGTGACGCTATCAGCAAAGAACGGGTAGATCGTTTTCTGGTGCAGCACACGTATGTGGTACGACTCCAGAAACGCATCGATGATCAGTTTCCAGTTGGCGGGGTACTCGGCCTCTATGGTGCGGAAGTGCTGCAGCTTCTCGATGCCGTAGAAGGGAAGTTCGGCGTTCAGACCGCCCAGGTAGGCATCCAGATCTAGCGTGCTCTTGGCATCGGGCACGACCCAGATCAGGCCGTGGCGCTCGGCGCACAGTACGGCCACCAGATCGCGCGCGCCCTGGGCGCAGGCGTCGAATGTCTCCGCATGCAGCATGTGGCTCAGGCTGCCGTTCAGCCGGTAGGTCCAGCCGCGGTAGGGGCAGACCACGCTGTTTCGCGTCTGGGCACAGCCCCTTTCCAGCATGCGCATGCCGCGGTGGCGGCAGACGTTGAGAAAGCAGCGCAGCGTGCCATCCGCGTCGCGGCTCAGAAGCAGGGGCACGCCAAAGGCATCATGCGCCATGGCCTGGCCGGGCGCAAGCTCGCTGCTGTGTGCTGCTATCAGGGGCAGGGGCTTGAACAGGGCTTGCACCTCGGCTTGCCAGACCTCGGGCGAGAAATAACGCTCCACCGGGATACGCGTTTCTGCGTCGGTGCTGGCTTTCCATTCCGGCTGGCCGCTGGTGAGTTGGCTGCGCACGCGCTCCAGCAGCGCCGCTGTGGCCGGTGGCAGGCCCAATGGTGCATATGCACTGAAATCAATGGAGGCAGCAAGCGAAAGGAGACCAGGTGCTGTTTTTTGCATGGAAATTGCAGTATATTCTTTTTGCCAAGCAAATGCTTTGTAAAATCAATGACCTGCGGGAAAGACCGCAGCAGCACAGCTGCAAGCTCTGTCCCCAACTGATCCGTAACCAAGGTGCCGCCATGATTGAACGAACCCTCTTTTCTCCAGACCACGAAGCCTTCCGCGACAGCTTCCGCAAATTCATCGACAAGGAAATCGCCCCTTTCCACGCCGAGTGGGAAGAGCAGGGCTATGTCGCGCGCGCGGTGTGGAACAAGGCCGGCGAAAACGGTTTTTTGTGTATGAGCATGCCCGAGGAATATGGCGGCTCGGATGCCGACAAGCTGTTCTCCGTCATCCAATTTGAGGAGCTGGCACGGGCAGGCGTCAGTGGCATCGGCTTCAGCTTGCACAGCGAAATCGTGGCACCCTACATCCTGCACTACGGCACGCCCGAGCAGAAGGCCAAGTACCTGCCCAAGCTCGCCACGGGAGAGATGATTGGCGCAATCGCCATGAGCGAACCGACCGCGGGCTCGGACCTGCAGGGCATCAAAACCACCTGCCTATGGCAATCGGGCCCCTCGGGGCATGTGAGCCCCTCCGGTGGCGGCGAGCCCGACGGCCACTACCTGCTCAACGGCAGCAAAACCTTCATCACCAACGGCTGGCACGCCGACCTGGTCATCGTCGTGGCCAAGACCAACCCCCCTGCGGGCGGCAAGGGCACCAGCCTGGTGTTGGTGGAGCGCGGTAT
>JANXVI010000289.1 GCA_025351745.1 Rhodoferax sp. | reverse complement strand
GCGCACCGATCTGCTCCCCCGGCAAGCGGGTATTGCGTTGGTACAGGGCCAGGATCTGGCGGTCAAAGCTATCTAATACGGCTGCGTCTGAAGGCATTGGATGTTGTCGCCGCACCGGCGGCACTATATGCGGCCAAGCCGCATAAACGGGGGTGAAAAGCGGCCGGGCGCCGCAGGGCTGCGCAGACACTCTGTGCATGCCTATTATCAATAATCCTTCCCACCGTTTGTCGCTGGACAACATCACGCGTGCAGCCACCTGCATTGACCCTATTTTTCTAAACAGCCCACAGTTTGAATGCGAGCCGCTGTCCGCCGCACTGGGCGTCACATCACTACAGCTCAAGGTGGAGACGAACAATCCCCTGCGCTCTTTCAAGGGCCGCGGTGCCGATTTCTTCATGCATGAGAACGCCGAGCGTCTGGCTGGCCGCACGCTGGTCTGCGCCACCGCCGGCAACTGGGGCCAGGCCGTGGCCTATGTCTGCCGCGCTCGGCAGCGGCCGGTGGTGGTGTACAGCGCCACGACGGCCAACCCGCTGAAGCTGGAGCGCATGCAGGCCATGGGTGCTGAGGTGCGCCTGTACAGCGACGACTTCGACACAGCCAAGGAACACGCCAAGCGCTTTTGTGAGAACAGCGACGCCTACTTTGTTGAAGACGGTTGCGATGCCAGCATTGCCGAAGGCGCGGGCACCATTGGGCGCGAGCTGCTGGCCGCGCCACCGTTTGACACCGTGCTGGTGCCGCTGGGCAATGGCGCGTTGCTGACCGGTGTGGGCCGTTGGATCAAGGCCCATGCGCCCCACGTGCACGTCATCGGCATCTGTGCCGAAGGTGCGGATGCCATGGCTGCATCCCGGCACAAGGGCCGTGTGGTGAACCGCGGCGTGGCCAACACCATTGCCGATGGCATAGCAGTGCGCCTGCCGGTGCCCGAGGCAGTTGCCGACATGAGGGGAACGGTGGACGATGTGCTGCTGGTCAGCGAACACGCCATTGCGCGCGCCATGCGCCTGGTCTTCACCCATGCCGGCCTGGTGGTGGAACCTGCTGGCGTGGTCGGCGTGGCTGCGGTGCTGGAGCACCCGGCGCTGCGCACCGAGCGCTTGGCCACGGTCTTGTGCGGCAGCAACCTGACCAGCGCGCAAGTCGCGCAGTGGCTGACCTGATCGAAAAATAAGCGATTTTGTTTAAAGGAGAGAACTGTGATTGACCATGTATCCCTGGGGACCCACCACTACGCCAAGGCCGTGGCCTTCTACCAGCAAGTGCTCAAGCCGCTGGGCCTGGAGCTGGTGCGCGATACCGGCGCGGAGGCCGCCTTTGGCAGCGCAGCGCAGTGGCCATTTTTCCTGTACCCGGTGGCCGAAGAGGAGCCGGTGACCGCAAAAGGCACGCACCTTGCGATGGCCGCGCCGTCGCGTGCAGCCGTGGCGGCCGTCCACGCCGCAGCGCTGGCAACCGGCGCGCAAGACATCTTCACACCGCGCCTGCGGCCGGACATCAGCTCCACGTATTTTGGTGCGATGTTCCTGGATCTGGATGGCCACCGCATTGAGGTGACCACAAACGCGGCATGACCTGCCGCTGCACTTGGTATAGATGAGCCCGCACAATCGGCGGATGCATCCCCAAAAACCCATCACCATTGCGCTAGCCGGCATGGTGTCCCTGGCTGTGGCCATGGGCATAGGCCGCTTCGCCTTTACGCCGCTATTGCCCATGATGCTGCACGACGGCGTGGTGGATCTGCCGGGTGCCAGTTGGCTGGCCACGGCCAACTACATCGGCTACTGGCTGGGCGCCATGGCCTGTGCGCTGCAACCGTGGGCGTGGTCGCGCTGGCCATCCTTGCCCGCCATCGTGCACACCAAGGCCATACGCATGGGTTTGCTGGCCACCGTGCTGCTGACTGCGGGCATGGCGCTGCACTGGCAGGCGGGCTGGGCGCTGTGGCGTTTTCTGGCGGGCGTGGCCAGTGCCATGGTTTTCGTCTACACCTCGGGCTGGTGCCTGGCCCGCTTGTCGGCCGTGGGTGCGCCCAAGCTGGCCGGCGTCATTTATGTCGGCCCGGGCCTGGGCATTGCGGTCAGCGGCCTGGCCGCCACGGCCATGGTTGCCGGTGGACTGACTGCAGCGCAGGGCTGGATGGCATCTGCCGTGTTGGCCCTGGTGCTGACAGCATGGGTGTGGCCCCAGCTGCGCGGCACAGTGGTGCCCGCTGCGCCCACCGGCGCCCCAGCGGGCGCAGGGGGTAGCGCCATGGCTCTGCTGGCGGTGGCCTATGGGCTGGCGGGCTTTGGCTACATCGTCACTGCAACATTCTTGCCGGTGATTGCGCGCCAGGCGTTGCCGGGCTCGGTCTGGCTGGACCTGTTCTGGCCGCTGTTCGGTATTGGTGTGGGGGTGGGCGCCCTGCTGACGATCCGCTTTCCCACGCACTGGGACCGGCGCCACCTGTTGATGGGTTGCTACACGCTGCAGGCCGCAGGCATCATGCTGGGCGTGTGGTGGCCCAGCCTGTTGGGTTTTGCGCTGGGCAGTTTGTTGATAGGTCTGCCATTCACCGCCATCACGCTGTTTGCGATGCAAGAGGTGCGCCGCCTGCGCCCCGCGGGCGCATCGGGTTTTATCGGACTACTGACTGCGGTGTATGGGCTGGGCCAGATCGCCGGCCCGCCGTGGGTGGCGCTGCTGCTGGCGCACAGTGGCAACCCAGGCCAGGGCTTTGCGTGGTCGCTGCAGACGGCTGCGGCCAGCCTGCTGGTGGGGGTGGTGTTGTACGGCTGGCTGGCCAAGCGCCATCCTATGGCGTCTAGCGATGCGCTATAACTTCAGGAGCTACTCGGGCATATTCTACGAGGGCTAGCGGCCGATTCGCCACATGGCACCTCCGTCAAACAGCCTCGACCGCCTCACAGTTCCGAGCCATCCCGCTGCTCGCGCTGTTCAATAGCCACCATCAGGTCGCACTGGTTGGTGCCCTGCAAGCGGTAGGCCATAACCTTGAAGTTATCCAGCACCCAGGCGGCAGAGCCGTTTTGGCTGGCATTGGCGTTGTCGCCATCGGAATAGATGCCGGTGCCGTAGCGGGATGACAGGCTCGCCAACAGCGTGGCGTAAGCGCCCTTGCACTGGGGTTCGGGTAGGCGCTTGCGCTCTTCTATGCGCTCCAGCAGGCTCTTGCGAAAGTAGAAGGTCAACTCGCCAGAGAGGCTGGTCGTGTCGGAATGGGCCAGGGTCAACAGCCCGCGCAGACCGTGGGGGCCAATGGCAGGCCTGGCCATCTTTTTCACATCGGGCACGGCCACCACCACGTCCTGCTCGGCCAGGCCCAACAGGCGCTCATCGGCCGGGCTGTCTGCGCAGGCGGCGCCTGCAGCCAGCGACAGCGTGATCCCTACGAGGGTGCGCCGCCCACCGCTATGCAGTAAAAAGTCCATCCCTCCATTCTAGGTTTGGCCCTTTACTTTTGCGGATAGTCCAGATCACCGCGACGGTTCTGCGCGTGTGCGGCCTCGTCACGACCGGTCGACTTGGGCTTCTCTTTGCCAAAGCTCACGGCTTCCAACTGCGCGTCCTTGGCGCGGTTTGGCAATTATGGTTTTTTCACGTCCTCATCGGCCCTGGACTTTTTCCCCTGGGCAGAGCGCTCGGACTGCGGCCGTTGGTGGGGCTCTGCCGGCGATGGATTCGGGGCAGCACCCGCCTTCGCAGCGCGCGCTTTTGCAGCTTCTTCCCTCAGCGCAGCGGCCCTGGCCGCATCAGCCTTTGCTGCTTTGGCTAGATCAGCCTGTTCGCGACCCGCGTTGGCTCTCTCTGCCTCCGCTCTTTGCACCGCCACGGCCCGTGCAGCTCCTTCCTTGACAGCATTTGCGCGCGCAGCGTCTTGCCGTGCCGCTTTGAGTTTGTCGGCCTCGTCTCGTGCCGCTGCCGCTCGCTGAGCATCCGCAGCTCTGGCTGCATCCGCCTTGGTTGCGTCTACCTTGGCTTCCCTCGCCACCTTGGCTCTGTCAAACTCCACTTTCGAAGCCTTAGCTCCGGCCGCATCTGCCCTGGATGCCTCAACGCGCGCCGCTTCATCTCGGGCGGTCTTGGCTCTATTCGCCTCGACATACGCTCCGGTTGCCCGTGCTGCATCGGTCTTTACGGCCTCTGGTAGAGCGACCTCCATTCTCGAATCAACCCTCTTCCTGGGATCGACGGGCGCGGATACCCTCTGGGCTATGTCGGGCTTGTGTTCTGCCGGAGATGGGCTGCCACGCTCTGGCATGGGAGGCGGCACGGCGCCAGGGGCAGGTGGCTTGGCGGTTGTCAACAACTGCACCTGGGGTGCCGTTGGTGCGGCAGTGGGAGTCCTGGGCTGCACATGCCGCGGATCCACTGCCGGCGCACCTGGCATTGCGGTAGGTTGCGGCTGTTGCGCTGCAAACGCCATCGGTGACGTCGGTGGCGCAGTGCGGGCAATGACGAGGCGCGCATTGTCTGGCGGTTTGGCGCTGGCTGCGGGCGCACCGCTGTGCACGCTTTGCGCCACCGGAAGCACAACGGTCACATGCTCAGCCAAAGCACGCGCGGCAGCGTCCGTGGGCAGGGCCATCACAGCCCTGGCCACAGATTGCGATTGTGCAAACGCCTGCATGGGAACGGCTACCACTGCACCACGCACGATTCGGTTGGCATAGATTACGTTGGTGATATTTGTGACGTTCGTGACGTTCGTAATGTGCGTGTTGTAAGAGTTGGTTATCACGATAGGCGCGATGACCGCGTTGCTGCGGTTGACGTATTCAAAATAGCGAGGGCTTGTTTGGTATGTCGGCCTGTAGACTTCTCGGGGTGCCAGCGGAAACCAGCCAATCGCACCCAGGCCACCCGATGCGCTCGCACCCGGAAAATCCCGTCCCCCCACAAATACCACCAACGCTGGCGCATAGACAGCCCTTTCGCGCAACGGTCCAGGCACCCAGGCCCAGGCACCACGGATGTTGGCCCATCGGCCATAGTGCGAGACCGCGTAGCCCCACGGCGCGGCATCGACCCAGGTCCAGCCCCAGGGTGCTATCCAAGTCCAACGTCCGTCGCTATAAGGCGTCCATCCGGTGCGCACGCGATGGGGTACCCAGACGTAGCCATAACTCGCCTCATTGCGCCAGGCGCCACCGGCATCCAAGTCTTCATAACCCACCAGCTCGGGTGACACATACCGCGCGGCCACCGAGATGTCCGTTCGATAGTCTCGGTCATGGGCCCATTGATCCAGCTCATCGTCTATGTGTGGCAATAGATTCACATAGTCTGACAGGCCAATTCCAAAGAAGCGGTAGCTTCGGCCTTCGCGCACGGAATAGGATGCGCCGTCACCGTACACATCGGCCTCGCCACTGCGCACCGATACGTCAGTGGCATCGCCATTGCGACCCACATCCAGGCGGTAGTCACCCGCGCGGTGCACTGTCATTGCAAGATTGGGAGTGTCCACTTCCAAGATCTGGCTTGGGTCTATAGATCGAACGTGGACTTTAAGCGTGCCTTGCACCAACTGGATTTGGGTGATGTTGTCGTCCACATTGAGAAGGGTCACGCTGGTGTTCTCGCCCAATCGGATGGCCGTGCCGCCGATCTGGAGTTCAGCGCGCGATCTGGCATCCACCCACAATTGGTCACCCGTTGTCAGCGGCCGGTTGACACTGGCTTGTGCCCAACTATTGGGCTGGCCCGAAGGTGAAAAACTAACCTGGCCTTGGGCAAAACCGAGTCGCGCAACACGCATCGGCGGATCGGCATTGGCCCCGCCACTGACCAGCAAAAACCCAAGTCCGAGGGCGAGCGTGGCGAATCTGCCGCGAAGAAATTGGATTGGCATAGCGATTCCTTAGGCATACGCAGTAGTCGCGCACGCAGTGTATAAAACTACAACGCATACGCTTTGCTTTTGGATGGCGGCGCTTACCTTGTGTTGCAAATGCAAAGTGGTCGTACTATTCCAGCGCAACGCGTCGAAAGTCTACGACCGATTAACGCTAGACATCTATTCGGCGGCGTACGCGGGATGCCCATGCGCTACAGTGCCATCCACAACCACGGAGAATGCGCATGTACCCTGACACGATGAAACACAAAGCCAGCCTGTGGGACGGCGAGGCTGGCAACTCGCACCACATCACGGATGTGCACTGGGAGGGCGACATCACACAGCAAGAGTTGGCAGATGTCGCAGACCAGGTATCGGCTGACTGGCGCACCATCGACCTGGAGCTGGACCCGGCCCACCCCAACCACGGCAACACGTACCGACTCAGCAAGACAATCTGGCCCAGCGCGGAAGACGAGGCTTTCGCGCTGAGCGTGCTAGAAGCGGAAGACGAACTTGAAGGTCACCACGTGTGGGTGCACTGCTGCCGGCACGTTGACGACGCCGCGGGTGAGTTGGAAGATGCGACGGGCCGCACCTACCGTCAGCTCTTCAACACCATCATGTTTTGCGTGGAGTTCTCGTCATTCGACGAGATCGCCGAGCAGTGCGACGAACATTTCGGCCAGGACGGATGGGACGAATACGAGTTGTATCTGGACGATGAACTGCCCCAGCCGGTTGCCACATACGACTGAGAACAAACTTCTTTCCCTTCGCGCCCTGGGCCGGAGCAGTACCCTCAATTGAAGCCGACGCGTCAGTAATACCGCTCGGCGCTGACGATGCACTCCGACCAACGGTGATGGACCACTGGCGTGCGCGACGACACAAACCAGTTGGGCCAGGGGCGGAATATGGAAAAGATACAAGTGATACACAGCCGTGTCACCGTGACATGGATGCGATACGAGAGGTCCGCATACTTCCCATATCGATCAGATTGCGTTGCGCACATTCGCTGCGATGCAAATCCGGGTTTGATCAGCCCTCGTCTTTTTTGGAGTTTTGTCCATGAACCGAAATCTCTTGTCTGTCTTGATGCTTTCTGTGCTGGCACTGCAAGCAAACGCCCAGGGCCACAGTCCAACCGTCAGTCCAACCGTCAGCCCAACCCCCGTCTCCGCGACTTGTCAGATGGACATATCCAAGTTTGAACAGGTCGTGGACGTGGTGCGTCACAGCCACGGCGACAAGGTAGCCAACGAACTACGCGAGAAATTGTTGCCCAGCAAGGAGGCAGACGATGTGTTGAGCCAGTCCGGCCAATGCGGCCTGGCGCGATTGCTGCGTACCAAGAAGCTGGTGTAAATCTGGCGTCACACAGCCCTCAGAATGGCAAAATATTGGACGCCCGAAGCGTCAAACTTCTGACGCAGCTTCCCGAACTCAGCCAGCAGCTTTGACAAGGAACGCAATGTCTCTGCGCTGCGCGGCACTGAGGTAAGTTTGTTGCGCCGAGCGGGCATCACCTCGCTCGCCGAATGGCAATGTAATTGCGGTGCAAAATGGCCACCCAACTTGCGCAGGGTTTACTGCGTTTGGCAAAACTTTCGCACTGGCCAGCAGCAGAAAATGACTGGAGCCCAAAAAATGGGTCTGTTGGTCGTTTCGCCGCGCCTTGGCATAGCTCGCCTATCATCCCCGTTCGCGTATGAATTCCTTGCCCAGGGTGTCAGCGCTCTATGACCGTTATGACCTCTACTACCCACGACACCCCTCAAGTCCGATCCGACAGCCCCAACGTTTTGCAAGGTCCGCTGCGCCCTGAACTGATTCGCAACGAGGTATTGGCCGACATTTTTGAGGCCACCGCGGCGCGCGTCCCCGACCAGACGGCGCTGGTGTTTGGCGACCAGCAACTGAGCTACAGCGCCCTGAACGCGCGCGCAGACGCAGTAGCCTCGCATTTGCTCGCCGCTGGCGTTGGCCCCGGCCGCATCGTGGGCCTGTGGCTGCCACGGGGCCTTGATTTGCTGGTAGCGCAACTGGGAATTGCCAAGACCGGCGCGGCCTGGCTGCCCTTTGACGCTGACACGCCTATCGAACGTATTGACGTGTGCTTGCAAGATGCCAAAGCAGTCGGCCTGGTCAGCAGTGCTTCCCAAATAGAACACTTTTCACCGGTTTGCAACGTGTGGACCAGCGAGCAACTGCTTACACCGTGCCGCCCGTTGCGCCGCCAAGGAGTCTTGCCCACGCACCCCGCTTATGTGATTTACACATCCGGGTCCACCGGAAGGCCCAAAGGAATTGAGATCAGCCAGGGCAGCATTTGCCATTTCTTGCGCAGTGAAAATTCCCAGTTGGGTGTTCGCGAGAGCGACCGGGTGTACCAGGGGTTCTCGGCGGCGTTTGATATGTCGTTCGAAGAAATCTGGATCAGCTACCTGGTAGGCGCCACGCTGTGGATTGCCCCCAAAGACCTGGCCAGCGACCCCGAGCGCTTGCCCGTGGCATTGCAGGCGAATCAGGTTACCGTTTTGCACGCAGTACCGACGCTGCTTGCGCTGTTTGCCCAAGAGGTGCCCAGCCTGCGCTTGATTAACCTGGGTGGCGAGATGTGCCCCCAATCTTTGGTCGAACGTTGGGCCACACCCACGCGGCTGGTGTTCAACACGTACGGCCCCACCGAAGCGACCGTATCGGCCAGCCTGGCCATGCTGCACCCGGGTGAACCGGTCACCATCGGGCGACCTCTACCCAATTACGGCTTGCTGGTCATTCACACCGACCTCGATAAAGGCATGGTGTTGATGCCGCGTGGCGAGGTGGGCGAACTCTGTATCACAGGCCCCGGCGTGGCGCAAGGCTACCTGGGCCGTGCCGATTTGACGGCAGAAAAGTTTTTGCCCAACCCGTGGAGCCAGCACCCGCACGATGGACGTCTGTACCGCACCGGGGACCTGGCCCGCATTGATGAACACGGCCAGGTGCAGTGCCTGGGCCGCACCGATGACCAGGTGAAAATTCGGGGCTTTAGGGTCGAACTGGGTGAAATCGAAGCCGCGCTTACTCAGCTAGCAGGCATTGGAACGGCGGCCGTGGTACTGCGCCAAGAGGACGGGTTGGACCAGTTGATCGCCATTGTCGTCACCGACGGAGATCCACAGTTGCGGCACACCGAATGGCGCAATGCACTGGCGGCGGTCTTGCCAGCCTACATGGTGCCCGGCCATTTTGAGATTCTGGGTCAGATGCCTCGCCTGCCCTCGGGCAAGATTGACCGCAATGCGCTCAAAGCACGCCCCTTGACCGCGGTGGCAGCGGACGCAGTCGCATCCGATACGCCGGGCAGTCCGGCCGAGGTGGCCCTGTTTGCAGCGCTGGCAAAGCTGTTTCCGGGTCAGGCGATTGTGCGTTCAGCCGATTTTTTCTCAGACCTGGGCGGGCACTCGCTGTTTGCGGCCCGTTTGGCGTCCGCACTGCGTACCGACCCCCGCTTTGCCCACATCACTGTGCGCGACATCTACCAGCATCGCAGTGTGGGGCTGATTGCCCAGGCGCTGGAGACCGGTGGCGGTGACAGTGAAACGGTATCCATTACCTGGGCTGTGCCGTCCGCGCGCAAGCGTTGGACCTGTGGTGTAGCACAGGCAGCCGCGGTGCCTTTCTTGGTGGCCTTGCGCATGGGGCAGTGGCTGGCGCCGTTTTTTACTTACCACTTCTTCACTGGCGATCCAGACGATTCGATCGGGGTAGCGGTGGGGGTGTCGGTCTTGGCGTTCCTGGCCTCCACCTTGCTGGAGTTTGCCATTGCCATCGCTGGCAAGTGGCTCATCGCCGGACGGATCAAAGCAGGACGCTACCCCTTGTGGGGCCTGACCTATTACCGATGGTGGCTGGCAGACAGACTGGTAGAGGCGGCTCCGACCTATCTGCTGAGTGGTTCCTCGCTCTACACCTGGTGGCTGCGGGGTTTGGGCGCGAAGATTGGGCAAGACGTCATGATTGGATCCATGACCCTGCGCGCACCCGATCTGCTAACGATTGGAGACGGTGCGAGCGTGGGCAACGCCGCCAACTTCGAGAACGCCCGCGTGCAACATGGTGAACTGCACCTAGGATCTATCTCCATTGGAACCCATGCGTGTATTGGCTCGTATTCCGTTCTGGAGGGCGACACGGCCGTGGAGGCCTATGGACATTTGGAAGGCCAATCGGCTCTGGCCGACGGCGAAACGGTGCCTGCCGCACGGGTGTGGGGTGGGTCCCCGGTGCGTGACCTGGGGGCGTTCGACCCTGCGTCCAACCGACCGCGCCCTGCACTTTCGGGCGCCCGCGCAACGTTAGAGGGCATCTATTTTGTGCTGGGTGCTTCGCTGATTACTACGCTATTTTTCTTGCCGGTGTTTCCGAGCTTCATCCTGATTGATTGGGTAGATGACAATTTGTATCTGCCGCTGTTGACAGGGTCGAATGTGGCGACGCAGCTGGCGCGCTATTTCATTTTTGCTTTTCCCGCAGCAGGCGTGTTGATTGTTTTTACTGCCCTGCTATCGGCCGGCATCCGATGGACCGTCTTGCCGCGATTGAAGCCGGGAAGCTGGCCGGTTCACAGCACCCTGTATTGCAAAAAATGGCTTGTCAACCAGATACAAGAGTCCAGTTTGAATGTGTTGCACGGGGTTTACGCCACTGTTTTCGCTCCGCACTGGTATCGCCTGCTGGGTGCCAAGGTGGGACGCAATGCCGAAATATCGTCGGCCCTGGGCCTGGTGCCCGACATGCTGACCCTGGGCGATGAGACTTTCATTGCCGACGCAGTGATGCTGGGGGATGAGCACATTGACGGTGGCTGGATGACCATGCGCCCCACAGTCATTTCGCGGCGAAGCTTTGTGGGTAACGGATCGTATGTGCCCGACGGTACTATCCTGCCAGAGAATGTTCTGATTGGTGTGCACTCCACCGTACCGGCCAATGCTCGCATGCGCGAAGGAGACACTTGGCTGGGCTCACCGCCCATTCACCTGCCAGCGCGTGAAGAGACCATCGGTTTCCCGGAGCACCTCACTTTCAAACCATCGCCCATGCGGCAACTGTCGCGTGGCTTGATTGAGGCGTTTCGCATCATTGCACCGCATGCGATTGTCATCTCGGTTGGCTACACCGTGGTGCTGAATATCATGCCCCTGGCAGAGGCCGACCGCTGGGTGATTGTTGCGGCCTGTTTGATGTTTGCGGGTTTGGTGTATGGGATCGTAACCTTCCTGTTTGTCGTTCTTCTCAAGTGGCTGCTCGTGGGCCGCTATCGCCAGCACAGCGCACCCATGTGGACCCGATTTGTGTGGGTTTCAGAAGCTGTGACCAACATGTATGAAGGCATTACTGTTCCCAACTTCATGCGCTATTTGCGGGGCACACCGTGGTTGCCCTTGGCCTTGAACGTGTTGGGCGCCCACATCGGCAAGGGTGTCTACATGGACACCACCGACCTTACCGAGTTTGACTGCGTGCACATTGGCGACTTCAGCGAGATCAATGCCTTGACCTGCCCACAAACCCATCTCTTTGAAGACCGGGTCATGAAGATTGACCACGTCAGAATTGGCCGCAAGGTTTACATGGGGCCTCGCAGCAGCGTGCTGTACGGAGCGGTGGTGGCAGATAACGCCAAGCTAGGCGCGTTAACCCTGGTGATGAAGGGCGAGTTCATTCCAGCAGCCTCTAGCTGGCAGGGGTGCCCAGCTGCCCCCGTGCGCCGCGTCTAACAGGCATGGACGCGCCCTTGCGAATGCACCCTTGGCCGCAAAGTGCTGTCGACGCATTGGCAGCCTTGCGGTCTACCGCAGGTTGCGTGGTGATCTCGGTAGTCACACCCCACACGGAGAACCGGACGCACGCCCGCGTGGCCATACGAACGGCATTGCGGGAGTTGCTGGCGGCCTATTGGCAACGGCCCACCGATTCCATCCGTTTGTCAAACCACGCCGGTCGCGCACCCGCGCTGTTGTCACCGGCCAATGCGTTGGGCATATCCATCAGCCATGCTCCTGGCTGCAGCGTGGCGGCAATACACCTGCAGTGCGCCGTCGGTATTGATGTGATGCGGACAGAAGTTGACCTGCCTGGCAGCGATGGCGCCGCTGCCGAAGTGTATCGACTGGCGCACGACTACCTGGGTCCAGCAACACGCTGGCTGCTGGCGCAAACGGCTCCAACCGAGCGTACAGCCGCGTTTGCGCAAGCATGGAGCCAGTGGGAGGCGAGGCTGAAGTGCCTGGGCCTGGGCCTGACCGAATGGACGCCCGCGCTGGGGCAGGCGTTGGACCGATGCAAGGTCATGGTCCTGGACCTGCCCCACACGCTGTGTGGGGCGTTGGCAGTGGGGCCGGATACACGGTCCAATCGCGATGCGCAGCGGGGCGTTTTGCAACTGGAGTCGAACCGCTTATCCGGGTATTGAATCTAGCCATCACGCCCACCCGCAGTTCGTCACATACGGCGTGCAGGGCAGGAACTGCGGGAATACATTCTCTTCAACGGGCCGCAGTGGTCCCAATTTGGAGAGATAAAAATGTTTACAGCCTCAAATCGCACAACCCGTTTGGTTAGCCTCAGCTTCGCAGTGTTGATGGCAGTTGTCGTCAACGGCAGCATGCTCATGAAGTTCGACAGCGTTGCCCAAGAGGCAACCATGGTGCAAAGTACCCAAGTTCGCCATGTGGCAGTGCTCGATACTGTCACCATCGTGGGTCATCGCATCTGACTTTTTTTTAGAACAGGCACCCTCCTTTTTTGCCAGCCGTAATTCTGGGTCACCGTGTCCAATGGGCCCCTGTTGCTTCTTGAGTCGGGGCCAAGGCAAGGCCCGACCCTAAGCACTCATTCAGCAGATTGGGGTGGTAGCGGCCCTTGCAGGGACCGCACCTCGTGTGCCTGCACATCCACAATGTCGGCACTGTCCGCGCGGGCCGATGCAGGCCATTTGTGACCGGCTCTGAACTGCTGTGCCGTCTGACTGAAGCGGGTGAAGGCGGTGACAACCGTCGGCTTGCGGCCCGTCAGCAAAAACCGGACTACCGCAAACAGGGCAATCACCACACCTACGCCTAACATGCCCAATAAAAACAGCGCAGTCAACGCGATCAGCGCAATTTTGATCCCACCCCGCAGAATGCCCGCCATAATTTCAAAAAACGAATTCATACGCATATTTTGCCCTGCCGGCCAAAGACCCCATGGTTCTTTGTTGGAATGGTCGTGCGCCGCGTTTGGTCGCATCGAAGACGTCGCACCTCCGGGCTCCTGTACAGTCACGCCATCGTAGCGCGCCAACCCGACCGGTTTGCCTGCCACCCCAACACTTTCAATTGAAATACCCCACCATGGTTTTGAAATATTCCAAGACGGCACTTGCCTGTGCCAGCATGCTTTCTGGCATTTGCACGGGTCTGCTGTCACCCGCTTCTGCGCAAGACCTTCCCAGTGGCGTGGGCGACACCTCCACCCGCGCGCCGGGCTCACGGTTGGAAAGAGTAGAAATCTTGGGCAAGCAACCTAGTGACAACGATTTGCGCCGCCGCGCCCAGGTAGCAAAGCAGGTCTATGGCCGCGAAGAGATGGATAAATATGGCGACACCAACGTTGCCGATGTGCTCAAGCGCCTGCCGGGTGTCAACATGCAGGGCAATGCGCCGCGCATGCGTGGCCTGGGTTCGGGCTACACACAGGTTCTGCTCAATGGCGACCCGGCACCACCCGGCTTTGCCCTGGACCAGCTGAGTCCCTCGCAAGTGGAGCGCATCGAAGTCACCAAAGGCCCCACGGCCGATCAAAGCGCGCAGGCGGTGGCCGGGTCCATCAACATCATCTTGAAAGATGCCCCCAAGGTCTCGCAACGCGACCTGCGCATCGGCGTGGGTTATAACGCCGACCGGCCTACTCTGGGCGGTACCTTTACCTTTGGTGAAAAATGGGATGGCATTGCGCTGTCGTTGCCTATTTCAGTGTTTGAGTTTCGCGGTCTGAGCCAATCCACCACGGCACGCTATCAACCTGGCTTAGACGGCCTGCCATCGCAATCGACCCAGTCCCTAGACCAGTCCAACCATGGGCAGGGTTTCAACATCGGACCGCGTGTGACCTGGCGCATCAGTGACGATGAGACGCTGAACTGGCAAACATTCTTGCAGCGCGGGGAGTGGAACAACCGCTCCACCTATGTGAACCAGGTGCAATCGGGCAACCCCAGCCTGGACGACAACGGCAGCGGCCAAGGAATTTGGCAGAACGTGCGCAGCAACCTGCAATGGGTGAACCACTTCAGCACTTCAGAGCGCATGGAGCTGAAAGTCGGCGTGCAGTCCAACAAGGTGACCTACGACGTGCAGACTGTGCGTTTGGACGTCCCACAGCGACGCAGCTTGGGCGACAACGAAGAACAGGGTGTTACCCAAGCCGGTAACTACACACGCCTGCTCAACGACGCCCACAGCCTGACAGCAGGATGGGACCTGGAGTGGCGCCAGCGCGATGAAAAACGCTCGGTGACCGAGCAGGGCGTGCCGCAATTGAGCAACTTTGAAGGCCAGCCCTTTTCTGCCCGCATCGACCGCCAAGCCCTGTTCGTGCAAGACGAATGGGAGATCAACAAGCAGTGGTCCACTTACCTGGGCGTGCGCGGAGAGCGCATCAACACGCAGAGTCAAGGCGTGGGTGCGGCGGTAACCAACACCAGCAGCGTGGTCACCCCCATGTGGCACCTGAACTACAAGGTCGACCCTGCGGGCCGCGACATGGTGCGGGCCAGCATCACCCGCAGCTATAAAGCGGCGGGCCTGAGCCAGCTGCTGGCACGGCCTTCCATCAGCTCGCTGTTTTCGGACGTCAGCAAGAGCAACACCGAACTATCGCCCGACCGCCTGGGCAACCCGAGCTTGTTGCCCGAGTTGGCCACCGGCCTGGACATGGCCTACGAGAAGTATTTGCCGGCGGGTGGGCTCATTAGCATCGGCTTCTTCTACCGCAGCATCACCGACCTGATCCGCACCACCAGCAGCTTGCAGACGGTGGACTATTCGCCGGTGCAGCGCTGGGTGGCGCAGCCCACCAACTTCTCCAAGGCGCAAACCGGAGGTATCGAGCTGGAAGTAAAAGGCCGCGTGGGCGAGCTGCTGCCAGCCCTGGCCGATGCGAAGATTCCGCTCAACTTGCGTGGCGCGATCAGCTTCTACCGCTCCAATGTGGAAGCCCTGCCCGGCCCGAACAACCGCCTGGACGGCCAACAGCCCTGGTCGGGCACCTTTGGCTTTGACTACCGCTTCGGCACCATGCCCATGACCATCGGCGGTAACCTGGGCTTCACCCCCGGCTACAGCACGCAACAAAGCGCCACCCAGACGCTGGACCAAACGCGCAGCCGCAGTGCCGATGTATTTGTGCTGTGGAACTTCAGCCGCACACTCATCGCACGTTTTGCAGCCAACAACCTCGTGCCGTTGGACACCCAGTCGCAAACCAGCTATGCGGGTGGCTACAGCAACAACACCACCAACATGGGGCGCACCAACTACAACTTCGGCGTGGAGATGAAGCTATAAATTTAGGAGCTACTCAAGCTTATTCCACGAGGGCTGACGGACTATTTCAATCACGGACCAGCGACTTACGCCGCAGTTACGACCGAGAACACGCTGGCATCCCGCGGCACGCCATGGTGCTTCAGACGATTTTTTGCGATGCACTCAAACGTCGCGCCCACTGTGCGGGCCGTCGCCGCGCTGGCGATGTTGTCTGTCAGGACGACGATCTCTACTCGGGTTAACAACAACTGCTCAAAAGCGAATTCGACGAGTGCCAGCGCTGCAGATGTTG
>JANXVI010000270.1 GCA_025351745.1 Rhodoferax sp. | reverse complement strand
GCTGAAGGACACGCCGCGCCAGTACCTGAACCGGTTATCGGATCTGATGTTCGTGTTGTCTCGCGTGTTGAACCGCTATCGGACGGATGGCACGGTGGGGGACGATGTGTACTGGAAGAGTGAAAGGATGGCGAAGGCGGCGGGGGAGTAGGGCCGAAGACGCAGCTGGTTTCCGGCGCGTATGTCGGAAACTGCTCACCGTTTATCCGCAATTGCTGACCAGCCTGCTTGTGCTTGTGTTGGCCAGCGCGTTCAACCAGGGGCCGGTAAACATTGGCAGGACCCAAAGCGGTCCTCGGGCAACCCATATTCTTGACCGAATAGCGGACATTCAGGACTATTCTGTCAAGCGAGAATCCGGCCTTATCCGTGGGTTCACGCCCGCGCGGCGATTCCTTGCTTACTCCTCTTGTTCACGGCAAGCCAATGAACGCGGATGAGTTGTTCAACCGGATGATTGCCCGTGCGGCATAGGTTCAAGGGCAAGTCGGTCAAGGCGATCGAACGCGTCAGTCAAGGCGTCCCCCGAGTCGTAGAACTGGCGCTTGGGCTCCAAGTCTTCGGGAAACACCGCCTGCAGGACAAGCCGACACAAAAACGAGAAGTAGTCGTTGTAGCGCGGGTCGGTCAACGCGAGCCGCCCAATCATGTGCGCTACCCTGTGATGAAGCGCAGGATGGCCGCCTGGAAGAAGCGCATTTCTGGGGTCCCTGTACAGATAGAAGGTGCTTAGCATCACGCTAATCACGGCCCAAGCTTCAGGCAGCTTCTCACGGTCATCGAGACTTTGTCCGAGAAAATCGTCATACGCAGCAACGTCGGCTTCCTTCTCCATGTCGAGCCGCAGTCCAGCACCAGCCGCGTTCTGGATGACATCGAGGTGACCGAGCGCCGCGTGTGCTCGCTCATGACATAGCAGGTAAGAGATCGCCTTTTGAAAGACCAAATTCGCCTTCAGCCCGTACCACTCTTCCTGCTTCGTCGAATAGTGTCTTGGCGACGGTAGACCTGCAGGCCAAGGCGTATAGGCCTCTCGCAGGCTCGCCGACCATTCCAATAACCCATGAGCTTGGTCGACCAGCTTCTCAGTCTCAGCATTCATCACCCTTTTTGGACATAGCTGCGGTTTCTGTACGCTCTCTTCATAGACCACCATCCAACCGTAGACGAATGCCCAAATCATCTCTAGGTGCGAAAGGGCGATATGAATCTCCGGAATGCCTGCCGTCTTCCGGGTTACTCCTGGTCCTTTGGGCGGAGAGGCAGACATATCAAGTGCGATTTCACCCGAGAGAGTGCCCTGAGCGACCTGCATTTTCAGTGTCTGCGCGCCGAATTCCGACAAATTCTCGAACTGCCAAAGGATGTTTCCTTCGAGGGTGAGCACAGGGGAGTCGACGATTGCGTCGACGGATGGATTAGAGGCCATGTAGCAGGTGCCCAAAAAACTTGACAGCGACGACGCAGCGGAAAAGGCAAGTCAAGCCTACCCGAAGGCAGCGTACCGCGAGTGGCTGCGCTGGCCCAACCCGTAGTCACTTATGGATTTTTGCACCAGGTCAGGCCGTATCCATTCGCCTCAGCTAGAACGCCCTTGCCGCGGCCCCAGGAAATACCACAGGATCAATCCCAGCAGCGGCAGCAGCAGCACAACCAGTATCCAAATGAGTTTCTTCTCGTTGCTGGCAGAGCTCTGGGCAATGTTGAGGATGGCCCAAACATCGCTGGCAAGAATGAGCAGGCCCAGCAGGCCGTTGTATCCGAAGTGCATCATGGTCTTTCTTTCCTTCCAGTGTTTTGTAGATTGATTAAACCATCCGGCGCGCCCATGCGCTACGGATCGCTGGGTGTGACTGTCACCCGCGTACGTGCGCAACGCCGCCGTAGCGTGCAACACTAGCGCATGCCCGAGACAACACAAACACCCGCACACACCATCAGCCCCGCGCCTTACATTCCCCAAATCCGCCTGTACCAAGACTGGTTGCAGGTGCACCGGGGACTGAGTTTCGCAACCTACCGCGATCTATGGAACTGGTCTATCACCGACCTCGATGCCTACTGGCAAAGCGTGTGGGATTACTTCGGCATGCAATCGCCCACGCCACACACCGCGGTGCTGGCCAAAAATGTGATGCCGGGTGCGGTGTGGTTTCCGGGTGCGCAGGCTAATTACGCGCAGCAGGTATTCCGCCATGTGGCGCCCGCAGAAGCCGCGGGTTTTGCGGCCGTCATCAGCCGCAATGAGAAGGGCGAGCACCGCGAGCTGAGCTGGCCCGAGTTGCGCCGCCAGGTCGCTTCGTTGGCGCTGCATCTGCAAGGCCAGGGCGTGCAGCCGGGCGATCGCGTGGCGGCGTATCTACCCAATATCCCTGAGGCCATGGTCGCCTTTCTGGCCACGGTCAGCATCGGCGCGGTGTGGAGCATCTGCGCGCCCGACATGGGCACGAATGCCGTGCTGGACCGCTTCCAGCAGATCACGCCCAAGGTGCTGATCGCCTGCGACGGTGTGCGTTACGGCGGGCGCGATATGGACCGCATGGCGGTGGTGCAGTCGCTGGTGGATGCGCTGCCCACCGTGCAGCATGTGATCTTGCACGCCAACCTGGGCACGCGCGATGCATTCCAGATCACTCATAATTTGATAGCAACAAACACAGACTTCACGAGGGCTACAGCCAGAAATGACGTAAGCACTTCGGCGTTTGAGCCCCTCTGGCTTCCGTTTGACCACCCGCTGTGGATTGTCTATTCCAGCGGCACCACCGGCCTGCCCAAGCCCATCGTCCACGGCCATGGCGGCACCGTGCTGGTTGCGCTGGCCATGAAGGTGTTGCACAACGACGTGGGCTGCAGTTACGCGGCCAACACGTGGGGCGAGCGCTTCCATTGGTACAGCTCCACCGGCTGGGTGATGTGGAATGCGCAGGTGGCGGGTTTGCTGAATGGGACGACATGCGTGATCTACGACGGCAGCCCGGGCTATCCGGACTGGACGACGCTGTGGCGCTTTGCCAGCGAGACCGGGGTGACGTTTTTTGGGGCTGGCGCGGCGTTCTATGCGAACTGTTTGAAGGCCGGTTTGGATCTGTCCGCCGTAGGAGATTTGTCGGCAGTGCGGGCCTTGGGTACGACGGGATCGCCGTTGTCGCCGGAAGCACAGAACTGGGGCACGGAGCAGTTCAGGAGCATGGCCAAGAC
>JANXVI010000265.1 GCA_025351745.1 Rhodoferax sp. | reverse complement strand
ATGCAATTGCTTATATCGATCCGATAGTTAATGACAATATATTCAAGATCCTTTGAATTGACGAGAGGTGTACCGATCACACCATCCCGTGAATTCCTGGTACCAGAGCTTGGAGTTTTGCGGCTTCAAAATCCAGTGGTTCCAACGGGAAAGAAGACCAGGCGCGATGGAGTCTCCCGGGTGCAATCACGATCCTATCTGCCGTGGGTTCGTACCCGCTTTTTGCCGTCGCCATGCCGCGGGTGGCAGGCCGTACTCGCGCCGGAAGGCCCGGCTGAACGCAGTGTCCGTCTGGTAGCCCACTTCCTGCGCAATGCGCGCCAGCGGCGCATTACTGCTTGTCAGCAGGTTCGATGCCAACAGCATACGCCACTGGGCCAAGTATTGCATGGGAGCCTGGCCAACGATGTGCTGGAAGCGCTCCGCTAGCACCGAACGCGAACTGTTCGCCACGCGTGCCAACTCGTCCAGCGCCCATGCGTGCGTGGGTTCGGCATGCAATGCGCGCAGCGCTGCGCCCACCACACGGTCGTTTACGCCGGCAAGCCAACCGGTGCGCCCATCGGCTTGCTCATTCATGTGGATGCGCAGCACTTCAATAAAAAGTACCTCAGCCAGCTTGGCAAGGACACCGTGACCCCCAGGTCGCGGTGAACGGGCCTCGGCCAAAGCGTAACGCAATGACGCTTCAAGCCAGATGCCAGAGTTCGATCCCCGCACACCCACCTTTACCACCGGTGCAAGACCAGTCAGCAACATGCGGGCAAGGCGGTCGTCGCAGGCAAGGTAGCCACAGATCAGCTTAGTAGTGGCACCTCCACCGCCGTATGACAACTGGCGCGGACGACGCGCCAGCACCTCGTTCAACCGTGCACCAGAGGCCGGTGCCAACCCGGGCTCTGATCCCATTCGGTGGGCATCTCCCTGTGGAAACAGCACGGCATCGCCTGCAACCAGCCGCATCGGCGGCGCATTGCCCATCTCAACCCAGCACTCGCCTTCGGTGATCATGTGAAAGATGACTACGCGTTCGGCCCCTGGTTCTAGGTAGGGCACCGCTGTGTCGGCATGTGGAGACTGGTAGCACCACGGCGCAGTAAAGCGACCGTGCAAGAAAATTGCGCCAACCAGGCGCACGACACTCAGGGTCTGCGACAGCGCATCCATCAACCCGCGACCTCTATGTGCAACCCCACTGCCAAAGGTTGTTCCACGGCGCAAGTCACCGGAGAGCGGCCTGTCGTTGCCGAGACCAGCTCGCGCAGCAAGTCTGCGTCGACGCCCGGGGCACTGATACGCACATGCAAGTCCATGGCCAGCGGACCGGCAGGTACGGGTTTTCCATCAGGGGCTGCTAGGCCGATCAGACCGCGCAGGTCGCTACTGCTCTGGGCATGGGCCTCTAGTGAAGTTAACGTGATGCCGCGTGATGCCGCCTCCATCGCAATACGGGTGACTGCACAGGAGGCCAGTGCCGCACGCAGTAGCCAGCCAGGCGTCGGTGCCGTGTCATTCCCACCAATAGCCGTGGGCATGTCGGTTGCTAATTCGGTACCCGTCTCGCTGCGCGCTAAGGTACGCAGGCCGCCGGTCCAATACACCATGGCGGGCGCGTCATCGTGAAGCCCTGCCTGTGGCTTACGCGTGAGCGCGCCAGACACTCGTTCCATCGCTGCAGCAATTGTTTCCAGCGTCATCGGGTGCTCCTGTGTGGGTTGGATCATTCTAGTGATGGACCTAGTGCTGCGCCATTGCACAGCGTCGCTTAAGGACGTACGGATAGCCGCGGCGGACGCGCGGATAGTCTGCGCGGCGCGTTAGGACGCGCGGACAAGTAACGCAGACGCGCGGCTAGGACATTTGGGTCGGTAGCCGTCACAGTAGGTCTCACTTAACAATCGGAGACTTGACAATGAATGAACCCATAGACTTCGCCGCCATCAAGGTCCGCCAGCAGGCCGCCTGGGGTACGGGCGACTACGCCATCATTGGCACAACGCTACAGATCGTGGGCGAATCGCTGGCGGAAGCCTGTGATTTGAAAACGGACGAGCGCGTGCTCGACGTTGCGGCGGGCAACGGTAATGCCACGCTGGCCGCCGCACGCCGCGGCTGCCTGGTCACGTCTACGGACTACGTCGGCAGCCTGCTGGAGCGTGGCGCGGAACGCGCTCGGGCCGAGAGGCTGGAGGTGAAGTTTCAGGTTGCGGATGCCGAGGCGCTTCCGTTTGGAGATGCTAGCTTCGACGCCGTAGTCTCCACCTTTGGCGTGATGTTCGCCCCCGACCATGCACGCTGCGCCGCCGAGATGGCCCGCGTGGTGCGACCGGGCGGCCGCATAGGCCTGGCGAACTGGACCCCCGATAGCTTGATCGGGCGCATGTTTAAAGTGCTGGGAAAGTACGCGCCGCCGCCCGCTGGCGTACAGCCACCTTCGCTGTGGGGCACAGAAGCCCATGCGCGGTCGTTGTTTGGTGAGAAAGCCATGGCAGTACAAACTACCCCGAAGCACTT
>JANXVI010000264.1 GCA_025351745.1 Rhodoferax sp. | reverse complement strand
ATGCAATTGCTTATATCGATCCGATAGTTAATGACAATATATTCAAGATCCTTTGAATTGACGAGAGGTGTACCGATCACACCATCCCGTGAATTCCTGGTACCAGAGCTTGGAGTTTTGCGGCTTCAAAATCCAGTGGTTTTCGTCAGGGAAGAACACCAGGCGCGAAGGGATCGCGCGCGTGCGCAGGGTGTTGTAGTAGGCCAGACCCTGGTAGTACGGCACGCGGTAGTCCTGTTCGCCGTGGATCACCAGCGTGGGCGTGTTGAAATTCTGTGCATAGTGGTGCGGCGACTGCTTCATGACGCGGGCTTCGTCCTCCCAATGGAAAGCGCCCAGTTCGTGGCCAAACCAGAAGTAGCCGTCGGACCCCATCATCGAAACCCAGTCGTAGCAACCCGCGTGGCACACATAGGCCTGGTAGCGCTTGGCGGGCAGGTTACCGTTCATATAGGCGACCATGTAGCCGCCGTAGCTGCCACCGGTGGCGACCATGCGTTTAGCGTCGATGGTGCCGGTGGCCAGCATGTAGTCGGTGCCGGCTTCCACATCGGCCATCTCGCGTCGGCCCCAGTCGCCGTTGATGCTGGAGAGGAACTTTTGCCCGAAACCACTGGAGCCGTGGTAGTTCACCGCGCACGTGACATAGCCGCTGGCGGCAAAGATCTGCATGTTCCAGCGCCAGTGCCAGGTGTCGCTCCAGCAGGTGTGCGGCCCGCCGTGGATAACCTGCATCAGCGGCCACTTTTTCTTGGTGTTGGCGCGGTAGCCGGGGGGCGAGACGATCCACATCTGAATCCTGTCGCCGCCAAAGCCTTCGACGTCGACAGACCTGGCTTGGCCCAATTGCAGATCGGCCATCAGTTTGGTGTTGAACTCCTCGATAGTGCGCTCACCGGAGCCATCGATGTTGCAGGCCAGTAGCTTGGGTGGGTGCTGCACGCTGGAGCGGGCGTAGACCAGGGTCTTTCCGTCGGCGCTGATGCGCAGGTCACCTGCCGTTCCGCCTTCGCCCGGGCCGCGCACCACTTCGGTAGGCGTCTTCGCATTGACGTCCAAGCGCCAGATGGGTTGCGCCACGCCGTGTTCAGCGGTGAAGTACACCGCGTCACCGGTAGCAGCCCATTGCAGCGGGCCGTTGACACCGCGGTCCCAGGCGTCGCTCCAGGGCATCGGCTTCTTGGCCTTGCGGTCCAGCAGCCAGGCGCGACTCTGTTCGTTGTGCTGCTTCGTGAAGTCGCAGCCCCGGAAGGCGATGCGCTTGCCATCGGGCGAATAGCGCGGGCCTTCAAAGGCAAAGCGCACAAGCGATTGGTCACGCACGGTCAGCGTCGTGGTCTTGCCGGACTTCACATCTATCGCCACGATGTCGGTGAACGAGAACTCGCGTGGGTCAGGGTTGAAGTCGAAGGTGAACGCCAGCTCTTTGCCATCGGGGCTGATGTCAAACAGCGCGGCGTCTGGCTCTTGCGGTGGCAGGTGGAACGCAGTCCCGGCAAACAGATCGCGCACCTTGCCGGTGGCGGTATCCAAGACATGGATATGCGGCTTGCGGCCGCGCGTAAACCAGTGGTCCCAATAGCGGTAGTGGTTGTGCTCCACCACGGTGGCCTGCACCTTGTCGTCTTTGTCTTCCTTAAGCTTTTTTTCTTGTTCCGCCGGTGTCTTCAACTTGGGCCAAACCCAAGACACAAACGCCAGGCGCTTGCTGTCGGGGAACCAGCGCAAGCCACTGACGCCTGTTGCCACCTTGGCCACACGGCGGGCTTCGCCGCCATCTGGTGAGATGAGATACAGCTGTCCGGCCGCGTCAGCGTCTTTGCCCTCGCCGCGCTTGGACACAAACGCAATCCACTTGCCATCGGGTGACCATTGCGGGTCACCGTCGTGCTTGCCGCGTGTCAGTTGGCGTTGCGTTTTGCCATCGGTGGAAAGCAGCCAGAGTTGTGTGCTGCTCTCGTTGTGCTTCATGTCGTGGCTTGTGACCGTGGCGCAAGTCCATTGGCCGTCAGGCGACGGGCTGCCCGTACCCAGGCGTTTGAGGGACCAGAGGTCGTCGATGGTGATGGGGCGGCTTGAAGCGGGCATGGGGCTCCTGAATTGGTCAGTAGTTGGTTCGATCGGCTCAGTGCGCTTCGGTCACGTCCACCGGCGTCACAGGGTCACCCTTGCGCCGCATGAGCCTGGCCTTGGCGCGGCCAATGAAGTGCTCCATGTCGTCCACGATCGAGAAGAAGCTCGGCGTCACCAGCAGGCTCAAAAAGGTGGAGGTGATTAATCCGCCAATCACCGCGGCCGCCATCGGCGCGCGGAAGCTGTTGTCGGCGTGGCCCAGGCCAATGACCAGCGGCAACATGCCCGCCACCATGGCGATGGTCGTCATGATGATGGGGCGGGCGCGCTTGTGACAAGCGTCCATCAGCGCGTCAAAGCGATTGAGACCGTGTTCGCGCTGCGCCATGATGGCGTACTCCACCAGCAAAATCGAGTTTTTGGTCGACACGCCAATCAACATCACGAGACCAATGAAGGACGGCATGGACAGCATCTTGCCTGTCACCAGCAGGCCGATGAAGGCGCCGCCAAACGACAAGATAACTGCCGGGATGATGGAGATGGGATGCAAAAAATCCTTGAACAAAAGCACCAGCACGATGTAGATGCACAGCATGCC
>JANXVI010000247.1 GCA_025351745.1 Rhodoferax sp. | reverse complement strand
GAAGATGGCTTCGTATTTGGGGCGGTCCGCTTCCTTCTCGACGGAGGCCAGGGCGCGTGCCACGCGGGCAAACAGGTCTTCTATGCCGGTCTCCCCCGGCTTGAGGTACTTCTCGGCTAGTACGTCGTGGCTGATGGGTTGGGTGGCGTGTTCCTCTGTCATCAGCTTGAGTGTGTCGCGTTTCATAAAAATCGCTATGCGTTAGGTCAAAACGCAAGCGCAGCTAATAGCTAAAGACTTGGCCATCATGTTCAACGTAAGGTGCATACGGCCCGGTGCCACTGTTGGATGCTTCAGAGGCAGGCACAAAGCGGCCCTGCTGTACGTCAAAGATATGAACTTCTCCGTGCTCAATCACGTAGTGCCAACCGTGCAGAGTCAAGCGCCCCGCCTCTACCTCACGACGTACCATGGGGTAGGCCATCAGACGCTCAAGCTGCAGCACCACCACGCGCTGCTCCGTACGGCGCAGGGCCTCGGGGCAACTCTGCACGGGCAGCAAGGCTTCTTCAGCAAGCTTCAGCCAGGCTTGCAGCGCAACGGCTTCAGCAGGCGCTCCGTCATAGGCGACACGGATGGCGCCACAGTGGCTGTGACCACAGACGATGATGCGCTCCACGTGTAGGGTCAATACCGCATACTCGATCGCAGCCGTCGTGCCATGCAAACCGTAGGTTCCGTCATACGGGGGCACCAGGGCCCCCACATTGCGGACGATGAACAATTCACCGGGACCCGCGCCCGTTAGCAAATAGGGCACCAGCCGCGAGTCGGAGCAACCGACAAACAGCGTCTTTGGGTGTTGGCCATCGGCTACAAGGTCCTGGAAACGTTGCTGATGCAGCGGAAAATAGTCCGACTGAAAGTTGCGCAGCCGCAGCAGCAGATCATCCGTGGTGGCGTCTGCCCCTTTGGCGACTTCGGTCACTGCACCAAGGGCGAGTCGGCCCCCTCCAGATCCAAGCCTTCGACCAGCGCCCGTCCAACCAAGAGGCTCATGTACTGGCGCAGGGATTTGGAGCGCGACTGCAAGGTGAGTTGCGCGGCGATGCGCTCTTGCACCTCCGTGTACGACTTTTGTTCTCCCTCACGACGGCCCAGCACTTCCATGATGTGGAAGCCGAATCGCGAGTGCATCAGCTTGGTGTGCACGCCATTCCCGCGCTGCGCATGGTTCTGGTGAAACAGCTCGGCGGCCAACTCGGGCGCACAGTGTTCGGGGCCGACCCATCCCAAATCGCCACCCTGGGTGCTGGTAGGGCAGTTGGACAGCTCAGCGGCCAACTGTTCAAAACGACCAGCGTGTGCGTCTGTGTGCAGCAGTTCCAGCAGGGCCTTCTCCGCATGGGTAGCCAGCGCCTGGACATTCACACCCGGGGTAACTGCAAACAAAATGTGCCGCAGGTGCAGTGCCTGACCCACGACGAACTGGGCTTTGTTGGCATCGTAGTAGCGCTTGCATTCTTCAGCCGTTGGCTGGGGTGTGGTTACCGCACCGTCCACCATGGTCTCTACGACCTGGCGTTCGGTGTCTGTCAATTCTGGCGCGATCAGCCCCTTGTGGCGGGGCAACAAGCCAGCGTTAACCGCTTCCTGGCGCAGCAGCTCGGCGTAGGCGAGCTCTTGTAACGCCTCCAGCGGCGGGTTCTGGCCGAATTCAAAAAGTGCAATGCCATTGATGCAAGGCACGGGTGTGGCCAGGGCCAACGCAGTGGCTGCGCACTGGCACGAACCGCTTGCGCAGCCCGCTGGGTTGGACGAGGAGGAAGACGAAGGGGGCGAGGTGTGCATGGTGGACCTTTTGACTTGTTAGTTGCCGCGGCGTTGACTCAAGGGAGTCGAGGCAGTCATGCCGACCCGGCGGCTGCGCACCAATTGGTAGGGGCGTATCAGATACGCGGCGGTACCAAAGCCACTCCACACATGCACCAGGCGGGTAAAGGGGAAGATCAAAAAGATCGACATGCCCAGGAACATGTGCATCTTGAACACCAAGCCCGCCTCAGCCAACAACTCGGGGGCACCTGCCTGAAACGTCATGATGTGCTGGGCCCAACCGGCCAGTCGCATCATCATGCTGCCATCCAGATGCTGTGCCGACGAAGGAATGGTGGCCAGGCCCAGTGCCAACTGCAACCACAACAGCACCAACAAAACAATGTCGCTGGCTTTGGAATTGGCGCGAATGCGCTCATCGAACAGGCGGCGATGCAGCAGCAATGTCACACCGATGAAGCCGAGCACACCGAACAGTCCGCCCGACAACATCGCCATCAGTTGCTTGTTGCCAGCACTGATGAAGTGTTCGTATAAAAAGTGCGGCGTCAACATGCCGAAGGTGTGGCCAAAGAACAAGAACAAGACCCCCGCATGGAACAGATTGCTGCCCAATCGCAACTGCCCTTTGCGCAGTAACTGCGAAGAATCGCTTTTCCAGGTGTATTGGTCACGCTCGAAGCGCAGCAAACTACCGAGCAAGAACACGCTCAGGCAGATGTACGGGTAGATACCAAAGAGGAAATTGTCGAGCGAAGTCATAGTGCAACTCCTGACGCAGCGGATGCCTTGCGAACAAAGTGAATGGGTTGGGGGGCGCCGGGTTTGGCCTGGCCTTTGGTGCTGCAGCCGTCAAAGGCCATGGGTTCGACCCAGGCCTCGTCCATGGCTTCGTCGGCCACCACGGGCACGGCCTGCACCTTCTGCCCTGCAAGCTCCAGTACGGCAGCCAGCAGCGTTGCGTACGGGCTCTGGCGCTTCAGTAGCGCACTGAAGATGGCGGTCAGGATATGTTCCATCTCGCCTAAGAAGTTGGCAGCCAATCGGGGTGGCTGCGTAGATGCAAACTCCAGCACCACGCACAGGTGGTCGGGCAACTCCTCGGGCCCCATCAACAGGCCAGCTTTCTCGTAAGTCTGTGCCAGGTCCACCATCGCCGGCCCGCGGTCGCGCGAGTCGCCATGCACATGCTCAAACAGATGCAGGGATGTGGCGCGGCCTCGGTCAAACGTTTCCACGTAGCGGGCTTCCACTTCCATGGCGTCCGTTCGCAGCAATTCAGCGACCAGAGCCTTGATCTCCAGGCGGCGGGCCGCCGGAATGCTTGCCTCGGTGTCAATCGCCTCAATCAACTGAGGCAAGTTGGCGCGCAACTTCGCGTCGGGGTAACCCAACATCAGGGCCAAGGCCCGCAGGGAATACTTGTTGTCTTTCATCAGGTTCTCCCTTTAGAGCATGGATTTGATGGGAATGGTGCGTGCCTTGGTGCCACCGAACAGACTGGTTTCCGACGCGCCGTCGGAGCAACCATTGCCAAATGAGAACCCGCAACCGCCACGCAGATCAAACGCGTTCTCCGCGTATTCGCGGTGCGATGTAGGTATGACAAAGCGATCTTCATAGTTGGCAATCGCCATGATCTGGTACATCTCTTCCACCTCGGCCACGGTCAGTCCGGTTTGCTCCAAGACGGCCAGGTTTTGAATCTGGTCCACGTGCTTGCTGCGCTGGTAGGCGCGCATGGCCAGCATGCGCTCCAAAGCGCGAACCACCGGGCCCGTGTCCCCGGCGGTCAGCAGGTTGGCGAGGTACTGCACGGGAATGCGCATCTGAGATATGTCGGGTATCTCGCCATTGGCGCCGATGTGACCGGCGTTGGCAGCGGAGTTGATGGGTGACAAGGGCGGCACATACCACACCATGGGCAGCGTACGGTACTCGGGGTGCAGGGGCAAGGCCACTTTCCACTCAACAGCCATTTTGTATACCGGGCTGTTCCGCGCGCCTGCCATCCAGGCATCGGGAATGCCGTCAACTCTCGCCTGCTTGATCACCTCGGGATCATTGGGGTTCAGGAAGATGTCAAGCTGGGCCTGGTACAGGTCCTTCTCGTTTTCCACACTCGCAGCTTCTGCAATGCGGTCTGCGTCGTACAGCACCACGCCCAGGTAGCGGATACGACCCACGCAGGTTTCGGAGCATACGGTGGGTTGACCGGCTTCGATGCGCGGGTAACAGAAGATGCACTTCTCGGCCTTGCCCGATTTCCAGTTGTAGTAAATCTTTTTGTAAGGGCAGCCCGAAACGCACATGCGCCAGCCGCGGCACTTGTCTTGGTCGATCAGCACAATGCCGTCGTCCTCGCGCTTGTAGATCGAACCCGATGGGCACGACGCCACGCAGGCCGGGTTCAGGCAGTGCTCGCACAGGCGCGGCAGGTACATCATGAAGGTGTTCTCGAACTGGCCCATCATCTCCTTTTGGATCTGATCGAAGTTGTCCAGATTGGCGTCTTTGCTGCGCTTGGAAAACTCGCCGCCCAGAATCTCTTCCCAGTTCGGGCCCCACTCGATTTTCTCCATCCGCTTGCCGGTGATCAGGCTGCGCGGACGGGCGGTGGGCGGTGCCTTGACTTCAGGGGCCGACTGCAGGTGGTCGTAGTCGAAAGTGAAGGGCTCGTAATAGTCGTCGATGGACGGCATGTTGGGGTTGGAGAAGATGCGCATCAGCAACTTCCACTTTCCGCCTTGCTTGGGCTCAATCGATCCATCAGCTTTGCGGATCCAGCCACCGTTCCATTTGGTTTGGTTTTCCCACTCTTTGGGGTAGCCAATGCCAGGCTTGGTTTCTACGTTGTTGAACCAGGCGTATTCCATGCCGGGGCGGCTGGTCCAGACGTTTTTGCAGGTGACCGAACAGGTGTGGCAGCCGATGCACTTGTCCAGATTCAGCACCATGGCGATTTGCGCGCGTACTTTCATCGTGTTTCTCCTATTCACGCTTGCACTGTGGGAGCGGCTTCGCCGTCAAGCCAATCGATCTTGCGCATCTTTCGCACCACTACAAACTCGTCGCGATTGGTGCCGATGGTTCCGTAGTAGTTGAAGCCGTAGCTGAACTGCGCGTAGCCGCCAATCATGTGCGTGGGCTTGGTCACGATGCGGGTCACCGAGTTGTGGATACCGCCACGCGTACCGGAGATCTCAGCGCCAGGGGTATTGATGATCTTCTCTTGTGCGTGGTACATCATCACCATGCCGGGGTTCACGCGCTGACTCACCACCGCCCGGGCCGCAATGGCGCCGTTGGTGTTGAACAACTCGATCCAGTCGTTGTCCACAATGCCGGCTTCTTTGGCGTCGTCTTCGCTCAACCACACGCAGGGACCACCGCGACTCAGCGTCAACATGATCAGGTTGTCCGTGTAGGTGGAGTGAATACCCCACTTCTGGTGCGGCGTGATGAAGTTCAAAGATATCTCTTTGTTGCCATTGGGCTTGCGATCCTTGATGCCGGTGACGGTCTTCAAGTCCACCGGTGGGCGGTAGCTGGACAGGCCCTCACCAAACGCCGTCATCCACGGATGGTCCAGGTAGAAGTGCTGACGCCCGGTGAGGGTGCGCCATGGGATCAACTCATGCACATTGGTGTAGCCGGCGTTGTACGACACGGTTTCACTTTCGATGCCGCTCCAGGTGGGAGAGCTGATGATCTTGCGCGGTTGCGCCTGGATATCACGAAAGCGGATCTTTTCGTCTTCACGGTGGATGGCCAAATGGGTGTGGTCACGCCCGGTAATTTTGGACAACGCCTCCCAGGCTTTGACTGCCACGTGGCCATTGGTCTCAGGGGCAAGTTGCAAAATCATCTCGGCCGCGTCAATGTCGGTGACGATTTTGGCCATGCCCTTGGTCACGCCTTCGGTGTGAACCGTGCCGTTCAGGCTCTGCAGTTGTTTAACTTCAGTCTTCGTATCCCAGCCAATGCCCTTGCCGCCGTTTCCGGCTTTTTCCAGCAATGGGCCTATTGCGGTAAAGCGTGCAAAGGTGTTGGGGTAGTCACGCTCGATTACTGCAATAGAGGGAGCCGTCTTGCCGGGGATCAGATCGCACTCCCCTTTGTGCCACTCTTTCACGTCAAACGCCTGCGCCAACTCGGATGGCGTGTCGTGCATCAGCGGGGTCAGCACCACTTCTTTTTCCACACCCAGGTGGCCCACGCATGCCTTGCTGAAAGCTTCGGCAAAGCCCTTGTAAATGTCCCAGTCGGAGCGCGATTGCCATGCAGGGTCTACTGCGGTGGACAGTGGGTGGATGAAAGGGTGCATGTCGCTGGTATTGAGATCGTTTTTCTCATACCAGGTGGCTGTGGGCAACACGATATCGGAGTACAGGCAGGTGGTGCTCATTCGGAAGTCCAGCGTGACCAACAGGTCCAGCTTCCCTTCGGGCGCCTTGTCATGCCATTGCACTTCGGTCGGTTTGGCTTCTTCTTTCCCCAGGTCTTTGCCCTGCACGCCGTTGGTCGTGCCCAACAGGTGCTTCAAAAAGTACTCGTGACCCTTGCCACTGGAGCCCAGCAGGTTGGAGCGCCACACCAACATGTTGCGTGGCCAATTGGCGGGGTGGTCCGGATCTTCGCAGCTCATCTTTAAACTGCCGTTTTTCAGGGACTTGACCACGTAGTCTTTGGCATCCATACCCGCGGCGGTAGCATCCTTCACAACTTGCATGGGGTTGGTCTGCAACTGCGGTGCGCTGGGCAACCAGCCCATGCGCTCGGCGCGCACGTTGTAGTCAATCAGGCTGCCGCCAAATTTGGCCCTATCAGCCAGAGGCGAGAGGATTTCGTCCACACCCAGTTTTTCGTAGCGCCACTGGTCGGTGTGCGCGTAGAAGAAGCTAGTGCCGTTCATCTGCCGGGGAGGGCGCACCCAGTCCAATGCAAATGCCAGGGCCGTCCAGCCAGTCTGGGGCCGCAGCTTTTCTTGACCCACATAGTGGGCCCAGCCGCCACCGCTTTGGCCAATGCAACCGCACATCATCAGCATGTTGATGATGCCGCGGTAGTTCATGTCGGAGTGGTACCAGTGGTTCATGGCCGCGCCGATGATGACCATGGACTTGCCCCGGGTCTTGTCGGCGTTGTCGGCAAACTGGCGCGCCACGGCAATGATCTGGTCACGCTTGACGCCGGTAATCTGCTCTTGCCAGGCGGGGGTGTAGGGTGTGTTCTCGTCGTAGTTGAGTGCAGCATTCTCACCGGGGATACCGCGGGCCACGCCATAGTTGGCGACGGTCAGGTCGAACACGGTAGCGACCAAGGCATAGCGCTCCTCACCCGCTTTGCCGAGTTTGACGCGGCGCACCGGTACCTTGCGCACCAGCACGTCGTCGTTGCCAGTGCCTTGCTCGTTGGCCGTGAAGTTGGGGGTATTGATGCCGCCGAAGTACGGGAAGCCGACTTCGCCAATTTCATAGTCTGCGGCCCCGCCATTGGCAGACGCTTCCATCATGCTCAGCTTGAGTTTGACTTCGTCGCCGCTGCGGGCCTCTTTGCTCTCCAGGTTCCACTTGCCGATGTCGGCGCGGCCTTCTGCACCCCAGCGGAAGCCGATGGAGCCGTTGGGTAGAACGATCTTGTCGTTCTCGTCAAGCGCAACGGTTTTCCACTCGGGGTTGTTAGCCTGGCCTAGCTTGCCATTGAAATCGCTGGCGCGCAGGTAGTGGCCGGGCACCAGAACTTTGCGGCCATCTGGTAGCGTGCGCTCTTCTAACTGCACCAGGTTCGGCATATCGGTGTAGCGGCGCACGTAGTCATCAAAGTAACTGGACCGCTTGTCGAAATAGAACTCTTTGAGGATGACGTGGCCCATGGCCATGGCCACAGCGGCATCTGTGCCCTGCTTGGGGTGCATCCACAGGTCGGCCAGCTTAGCTACTTCGGAGTAGTCGGGCGTGATGGCTACGGTCTTGGCACCCTTGTAGCGCACCTCGGTGAAAAAGTGGGCGTCGGGCGTGCGGGTCTGGGGCACGTTGGAGCCCCAGGCAATGATGAAGTTGGAGTTGTACCAGTCGGCGGACTCGGGCACGTCGGTCTGCTCGCCCCACACCTGCGGGCTGCTGGGAGGCAAATCGCAATACCAGTCGTAAAAACTCAGTGGTACGCCGCCGATGAGCGACAGGTAGCGGCTACCCGCCGCGTAGCTGACCATGGACATGGCCGGAATGGGGGAGAACCCCACAATGCGGTCCGGACCGTATTTTTTGGCGGTGTAAACGTTGGCGCTGGCGATCAGTTGGTTGACTTCGTCCCAGGTGCTGCGCACAAAGCCGCCCAGGCCGCGCTGCTTTTGCCATTCGCTGCGCGCAGTCTGGTTTTCGACGACGGCAGCCCATGCGTCAACCGGGGTCTTGGCCACGGCCAAGGCCGCACGCCAGTGCTCCAGCAAGCGGCCACGCACCATGGGGTATTTGACGCGGTTGGCGCTGTACAAGTACCAGCTGTACGACGCACCGCGTGCGCAGCCACGCGGCTCATGGTTGGGTAGGTCGTCGCGGGTGCGGGGGTAGTCGGTCTGCTGGGTTTCCCAAGTGACGATGCCGCCTTTGACATAAATCTTCCACGAGCAAGAGCCCGTGCAGTTCACGCCATGGGTGCTGCGCACGATCTTGTCGTGGGCCCAACGGTCGCGGTAGGCGTCTTCCCAGGTACGGTCTTCACCGGTGGTAACGCCGTGGCCATCGGAAAAGCTCTCGGTGGGGGCCGAGAAGTGGCTTAGTCGATCAAGGAAGTGGCTCATAAAGTAACCTCTGCGGGGGGTGTTGTCAGGTAAATAGGGCTGTAGCCCTCGTAAACGTTGCGCATGTTGCTATCAAAATCAGAGTAGTTCATATTCGGGCGCTGTTTGTCATGGGTTCTTGATCTCGGCGTCTGCGCGCAGGTAGAACCACCAGTTCAGTACAAGGCACAGCGCGTAGAAGATGGCAAAGCCGTACATCGCGTTCTGGGGCGTTCCGGCCTTGATCTGTGCACCAATCACCACGGGGGCGATGAAGGCGCCATACGCGGCCACGGCCGATGTCCAACCGAGGACGGGTCCGGCCTGCGTGCGGTCAAAAATGAAGCCGATGCTGCGGAAGGTGGAGCCGTTGCCGATACCGGTAGCCAAAAACAGGGCCACGAACAACCACATGAAGGTCGAGAAGTGCTGCTCAGGCGTCGCGGAACCGTAGGCCTGCAACATCACATAGCCGACCGCGGCAGATGCCACCACCATCACCGCAGAGATGATCTGTGTAACGATGGATCCACCCACCTTGTCTGAAATCCAGCCGCCAATCGGACGCGCAGCTGCACCGACAAAGGGCCCGATCCAGGCATAGGTCAGGGCGGATGGCGCGTTGGGATTCTTCAAGGCGTGTTGCATGACACCGGCCGCGTCCGGGATGTGCTGGAAGCCGAAGATCACGGTGATGGCCAATGGCAGTGCCATCGAGAAGCCGATGAAGGAGCCGAAGGTGACGATGTACAACGCGGTCATGGACCAGGTGTGCTTGTTGCCAAAGATGGCAAACTGCTTGGCCACGCCTTCCTTCATGGAGCCAAAGGCGGCCAGGCGCATCATGGCCAGTGCGGCGATGATGTCCAGGGGAATCGCTACCCACATGTTCAGCAGCCCCAAGCCGGTGGGTGCGGGGAGGTACAGGTACAGCATGCCGATGGACGGCAGGAAGGCCAGCGTGTACAGGTAGGTGACCTTGGCAAATGCCGCAATCGGGTTACCGGCATCGGGCGACACGGTCTTGAGGTTGTTCATGCCGAACCAGCACAGAATGGACAGCGGTACCAAGGACAGAACCCATGCGAAACCAGCGTTCTGAATGTAGGTAGGCGTGCCCGCTGCAATTTTTCCGAAAATCCAGCCACTGGCCTTGACCAGCGCGCGCGGTTCACCACCCCAAGCTCCAAACAGGCCCATGGTCATGACCAGCGGAATGACGATTTGCATCGTGGTGACACCAAAGTTGCCCAAGCCTGCATTCAGGCCCAGCGCCGTGCCTTGCAGGCGCTTGGGAAAGAAGGTGCTGATGTTGGACATGGAGCTGGCAAAATTGCCGCCGCCCACGCCCGACCACAGCGCCATCAGCTGGAACACCCACAGCGGCCACTCAGGGTGTTGCAAGGCCACGCCGGTACCAATGGCGGGCGCCAACAACATCGCGGTGGTCAGAAAGATGGTGTTGCGTCCACCGGCTAAACGGATCAGAAAGGACGCGGGGATGCGCATAGTGGCACCCGAGATGCCGGCGATGGCGGTTAGTGTGAACAGCTCGGCCTGCGTGAACGGAAAGCCCAGATTCAGCATCTGCACCGTGATGATGCCCCACATGCCCCAGACGGCGAAGCCGCAGAGTAGCGCTGGTATGGAGATCCACAGGTTCCGGTAGGCAATTTTTTTGCCGGTGTTCTCCCAGAAATTTTCGTCTTCCGGGCGCCAGTCGGAGACATCTGGGCGGGAGTGGGTTGCTTTTGTCATAGTGTTGGCTTTCTAAAGTTCAATCCTGTAGGTCACTAACTTTGGAGCGAGAAAGATTTGGCGTTGCGGCCCATCAGTTCAGATTTGCGCACCTCGGTCCAATACATCCAGATCAGCGAAACCCAGACCACGCCGTACAGCAGCATGAAAGCGCTGGAGCGGATGCCCGTCAGGTCCATCAGCGCGCCAAACATGATGGGCAATACAAATCCGCCCAAACCGCCTGCCAGGCCCACGATGCCGCTGATGGCACCGATGTTGTGGCTGTAGTCATCACTTATGTACTTGAACACGCTGGCCTTGCCAAAGGCGAAGGCGATGCCCAAGATGAACATCAGACCGGTGAACATGTAAACATTCAGACCGATGTGGAAGGTAGCCGGTCCGGTGACGGTTGTCACCGTGAAATCGGTCTGGGGGTAGGACAGCAAAAAGAGGCAAATCCAGCTCACCCACATCACCCACCAGGTCACACTGTGCGCGCCGTACTTGTCCGACAAGATGCCGCCAAAGGCGCGCAGCACGCCCCCGGGCAATGAGAAGCAGGCAGCCAGCAAGGCCGCCACGCGGATGTCCAGTCCAAACTCGCCCACGTAGTACTGCACCATCCACAGCGCCAGTGCCACATAGCCACCAAACACAATGCTGTAGTACTGGCAGTACTTGATGACCTTGGGGTCTTTCAGGGCCTTGAGTTGGTCCTTGAAGCTGACGGTATTCGGTACGAGGTGGGCCGGGTCGCTGTAGCTGAACATCCAGAACAAGATGACTGCACCCAGCATGATGGCGGCATACACCTGCGGAACCATGGCCCAGCCAAAGGCCACCAAGATGACGGGTGCGACAAACTTATTGACGGCGGAACCCGAGTTTCCCGCCCCGTAGATACCCATGGCCGTGCCTTGCTTGTTCTTGGGAAACCATCGGGCCACGTAGGGTGTGCCGACGGAGAACGATCCGCCCGCCAGGCCGACGAACAGTCCAATGGTGAGGAAATGCCAAAACTCGGTGGCGTAGCTCATCATCCAGATGGCCGGCACCGTAAGCGCCATCAAGATAGCCATCACGATGCGCCCGCCAAAACGGTCGGTCCAAATGCCCAGTGGCACGCGGATCAGTGATCCCGTTAGCACTGGGGTTGCCATCAACAAGCCAAACTGGGTCGAGTTGAGGTTCAGCATTTTCTTGATCGGAATGCCGATCACCCCAAACATCATCCAGACCATAAAGCACACAGTAAACGCCAGGGTGCTGACGATCAGCACCGACCAGGCTCTTTTGCTTTGGTTCAGATCAGAGGCCATATTTCAACTCCTAAGGGGATGGCATGACTGTCGCGCGTGGAGCCGTCTTTGGCTATACATCGATGGAACGTAGACCGCAAGTCAAAGGAACTATGTTGGTACGCAGCACATAGTTCCAACGAACTACCAAGCCGTGTATTGCTACTGGGTTTGATTTGCATCAATACCTGTGGCTTTAATCAGTCCCATGTCACCTGCGTTGCAAGCGCGTGGGAATCTCCCCTTTGACAATGGCGTATGGACTTTGCACCTTCCTCGCGATCCCGGGAGCTCGGCGCTCTGCTGGCCACTTTCTTGCAGCGCTACGTCTTGCCTTACAACGCAGCGTGGTACAGCGCCGCTCGGGATGGGCACTACCCGCCGCCGTTCCTTGAGGATTTGAAAACATTGGCGAAAGAGGAGGGGCTTTGGAACTTGTTCCTGCCCACGCTAGAAGCGGGTGCGCCGGGCACCGCCCTGTCAAACCTCGACTACGCGCCCTTGGCAGAAATGATGGGGCGTATTCCATGGGCGTCGGAGGTCTTCAACTGCAGTGCGCCCGATAGCGGCAACATGGAGTTGTTGCAGCGCTTTGCCACGCCGGTCCAGCGCACCGCGTGGCTTCATCCGCTGCTGGTCGGTAGCATGCGCTCCGCCTTCGCGATGTCCGAGCCCGATGTGGCGTCGTCCGATCCTACTAATTTGCAGACTACAGTTCGCAAGGAGGGGGGTGAGCTGGTTTTGAACGGCAGAAAGTGGTTCATCACGGGCGCTGCACACCCGTATTGCAAATTGCTCATTGTGATGTGCCGCAATGCGCCCGATACGGGGGAGACCGTGCGGCCAGTCGGTGCAAACGGTGCTGACAAACATCACCAACACAGCATGGTTTTAGTGCCTTTGGGGGCGCCGGGCGTGCAGGTTATTCGCAACATCTCCGTGGTGCACCATGTGGCTCCTGAGGGGCACTGCGAGATTGTGCTGCGCGAGGTGCGCGTGCCCTGCGATCACTTGCTGGGCGAATGGGGAGAGGGCTTTGCGATGGCCCAGGCCCGATTGGGGCCGGGCCGCGTACACCATTGCATGCGCACCATCGGACAATGTGAACTGGCGCTGGAGTTGGCGCTGGACCGCACATTGGAGCGACATGCCTTTGGCAAGTACCTGTCGGAGTACTCCAATGTGCAGAATTGGATTGCCGACTCGCGTATCGAGATCGACCAGGCGCGCTTGATGGTTATGTATGTTGCATGGGCTTTGGACCACGAACCGCTTGCGCCGGCAAAGTTGCGCGCGCACATTGCCGCCATCAAAGTCATTGCCGCAGGCTTACAGTCGCGCGTAGTGGAGCGCGCCATGCAAGCCTTTGGAGCGATGGGGCTATCCCCCGACACGCCTTTGGCGCAGTTCTGGACGTGGGGCCGTGCCATGCATCTGATGGACGGCCCCGACGAAGTGCATCTGCGCACTGTGGCGCGCCACGAACTGGGTCTGGCCCGAGCCCGTCAGGGTGCCAGCGCGGCCTATTTCACTACACCTGAGCAAATGGATGCACCGCCGCGCATCCGTTGAGGTGTCAGACGATCAGGAGCAACCACAGCCGCCAGAACCACAACCCTTGGCTGCCGCTGGCGAGGCATCTTGCGCCGACTCAAACTTCGGGAACAACACGTTGTTCTCCAGATGGATGTGGTTGATCAAGTCCTCACTGAGTTGGGCAATGCCGGCGTACAGGGCACGCCAGGTATTGCAGGCGCCCTGCGGGGGCGTTGCGTCGTTGGTCAGGCCCAATACGTGGTCGAGCAATTGGCCGTGGCCGATGTGTTCTTGGCGCATCATCGCAATGGGCCGGCTGACAAACGGATTGCCCCCCGCCTTCATGATAGGAAACAAAATCTGCTCTTCCTTCTCCATGTGCGCGAGCAACTCTTGCTCCATGGTTTCCAACAATTGGGCCAAACCGGTAGGCACCTGGGGGTTGTCGCGGTGCACTGCCTCGACCCGGCGCGCCATGCGGATGAGTTCAGGCAACTGCTCGCGGTGCACGGCATGGTAGCGCTCCAAGATGTGGTCAATCAGGGCCGAAGGCTCCGTTTCAGTGGGCATCGCGTCGTTGCGGTGCAACGCCGACAACTCGGCCAGTACCTCATCCAGATTCAACTGCTTGTCAGCTGCGGACTGGCGCAAACTGATGTGACCACCACAGCAAAAGTCCAGCTTCAAGCGGCGAAAGACGGCGGTCGCACCAGGGAGCTGAACGGCTATTTGGCCAATCGCTTGCTCGGCGTTGAGTTCCGCAGAGGCGGCTTTGGCTGGCGTTGTGGAGTCAAGACGGGCATTCATAGTCAGCTTCCTTTAAAGATTCATGTACTATGGATATTCTATCGAATAAAATTCATAGAGCATGCATCTTTAAATTGATCTGGGACAACTTTCATGCGTCTTACCCAATGGACCGACTACACACTTCGCGTGCTGATGTACTGCGCTGCGTGCGAGGGGCGGGCACAGCCCGTCACTATTTCCGAGATTGCTGACAACTACAGCATTTCACGCAGCCACTTAACCAAAATCGTTCAGGAGCTGGCGGCGCAAAAACTGCTGGAAACGACGCGCGGGCGTGGCGGCGGCATGCGATTGATGAAGGCTCCCCATGAGATCAACCTGGGAGCCGTGGTGCGAGCTACCGAAACGGATTTCACTATGGTGGAGTGCTTTGATCCCACCACCAATCAATGCCGATTGAGCCCACATTGCGGGCTCAAGGGCATCCTCAATCAGGCCATGCAAAGCTACTTTTCCGTTTTGGATGGGGTCTCGTTGGCAGACCTGGTGGCAGTCCCGGCAGCAACGGTTGCGTCGCCCAAATCGCGCCGAATGGCAGCGGTTCCAGGCTTGCCGACGGTACCAGGCTGAGCAGACTTGGTGCGCCATGCGCCCGTTGAAACGCTTGGGATGAACCCACGGTTGCGCATCCAACAGTTTGTGAGTAGAGGTTGATCCACATCAGGGCGAATGTGGCAACCGTGGCATATCGTGCGACCCGAAACATCCGTGATCTACCGGATATTTCGACCAACACTCGACCTCTCAATTGCTCCGCATGCACACTGCCATACCCTCAGCCAACGCTACCGACACAACGGCACTTGACAAAGCCCCGTTGTCCGGCCGTTCCTCGCCAGCTTTCATTGAACTGGTCTGCCCCGCCGGCAGTCTGCCCGCCCTGAAGGCAGCGGTCGACCATGGCGCTGACTGCGTTTATCTGGGCCTACGCGATGCAACCAACGCACGCAATTTTGCCGGCCTGAATTTCGATGAGGCAGCTATTGCCAGCGGCATTGCCTATGCGCACGCGCGAGGCACTAAGGTGTTTATGGCGCTCAACACGTACCCCCAGGCGGCGAACCCGGAACTGTGGCGTTCGGCCCTGGCTCAAGCAGTGGACTTGGGCGTCAACGCCGTCATCCTGGCCGACCCTGGGCTGATGCACCATGCAACGTTGCACCATCCGGCACTGCGACTGCATCTGTCGGTGCAGGGCTCTGCCACAAACTTTGACGCGATCAATTTTTACCGTGAGCAGTTCGGCATCGTGCGGGCGGTGCTTCCCCGAGTGCTATCGCTCGCGCAGGTGGAGCAGGTGATTGAAAAAACCCCGGTCGAGATCGAAGTCTTTGGGTTTGGCAGTCTGTGCGTGATGGTAGAGGGGCGCTGTGCCCTGTCAAGCTATGTGACCGGTGAGTCGCCCAACACGCATGGCGTGTGCTCGCCACCCAAAGCCGTGCGCTGGGTGGAGACCCCGCAAGGGCGTGAGTCGCGCCTCAACGGCGTGCTGATAGACCGTTATGCGCCGGGCGAGAACGCGGGCTACCCCACCCTGTGCAAAGGACGCTTTGATGTGGGCGCTGACGAAAATTATTACGCGATTGAAGAACCCACCAGTTTGAACACACTCGAGCTACTGCCCCAATTGCTGAAGATGGGAGTGCGTGCCATCAAGATCGAAGGCCGACAGCGCAGTCCAGCCTACGTGGCGCAGGTGACACAGGTATGGCGCGAGGCCATCGACCATTGCGCGGCCAATCCGCACCGCTATGCGCCCAAGCCCGTCTGGATGAGCAAGCTCGACGGCGTGGCGGAAGGGCAGCAACACACACTTGGGGCCTACCACCGGCCTTGGAAATGAGCAGGGCCTACGCATGCGCACACTAAACATGTACCGATCGCTCCAGATTTCGCTGGGGCCACTGCTGTATTACTGGCCGCGGGAAACCACCCTCAACTTCTACGAAGAAATGGCCGCTACGCCCTTGGACACGGTGTACTTGGGTGAATCCGTTTGTTCACGTCGCCATGAACTTCGGTTGGTCGACTGGCTGGACATTGGGGCGCGGTTGCAGCGTGCAGGCAAGCAAGTAGTGCTGTCCACCCAGGTGCTGCTGGAGTCCGGTGCCGAGGTGGCGACCATGCACAAGATCGCCAGCAATGGCAACTTTCTGGTCGAAGCCAACGATATGGGCGCGGTGCAATGCCTCACCGGTAAGGTGCCGTTTGTGGCCGGACCGCACCTCAACCTCTACAACTTGCCCACCCTCGAATGGATGGCGTCATTGGGCGCCAGTCGCTGGGTGATGCCACTGGAGATGAAGCGCGACGATTTGGCGATCCTCCAGGCGGGTCGTCCGCAAGGACTGCAGACCGAAGTGTTTGCCTATGGGCGTATGCCATTGGCTTTTTCAGCGCGCTGTTTTACCGCACGCCACCGCAATCTCCCCAAAGACGACTGTCGCTTCAGTTGCATGGACCATCCCGATGGTTTGCTCTTGAAGACGCGCGAACAGGAGGGATTCTTGGTGCTCAACGGCACGCAAACCCAGTCAGCCAAAGTTTATAACTTGGTGGACACGCTGGACGATATGGGGGCGATGGGGGTAAACATGGTGCGCCTCAGTCCGCAGTCGCAGGACATGGCAAAGGTGATTGCCGTCTTTGATGCCGTGAGGCACGATCTACTGGCGCCGCACAAGGCTTTGGCACGAATGCAATCCCTCATGCCCGACGAAGGTTGCAACGGCTATTGGTATGGAAACCCGGGTTTGGAGCAGGTTGTGCGGACGGATAACGCCTTTGCTGCTGCTTCAGATGCCTAACGGCTCAACATCGTAATGAATCACTCCAGCGCCACATCCCACCCATTTTTCTTGCCCAAACCGGTCGGTCAGTTGCTTTCCCATTTGCCGGCCTATCCGGGCTCGCTGTTGCTGGTGACTGCACTGAACCGTGTGCTGACAGACCAGTTGCCCGCCGACGTGCGACGCTACCTGCTGCACAAGAAGCTGCGCATTCACGTGCGCGATGCCCGGTTGACCTTCGACTTTAACTTCACGGGCATCCGTTTTGCACCCTGCTCCGGCCAGGGAGCAGTAGACCTTGCCATCAGCGCTAGCGCGCAAGATTTTTTGCGCTTGGCACAGCGCCAGGAGGACCCCGACACGCTGTTTTTCAACCGCCGCTTGTCCATGGAAGGTGATACCGAACTGGGCTTGGTGGTCAAAAACGCGCTGGACGCGCTGGAGTTGCCCGTACTTGACCTGCGGCAGTGGGCACCGCAAACTGTGCTGGCCCGACTTGTGTCACGGCGCGGCGGGCGCCAGACGCCAGCACGCCCAAGGGATGTGAAGTGAACGAAGGCACGGCCGGTCTGCCACTGGTGTATTCCTGTTCCGGTTGCTCCAGCGCAGCACAGCTGGCGAACCAGGTGGCCCTGCGCCTGGACCGCAAAGGTGTGGCCGAGATGTCGTGCATAGCCGGCGTGGGGGGTGATGTCCCCCATTTGCTCAAGATCGCCCTGTCGGGTCGACCCATCATTGCGCTGGATGGCTGTCCACTGGTGTGCGTGAAAAGCACACTGGCGCGGCACGGCGTAGCGCCCGACCGGCACTACCAGCTGCAACAGTACGGCGTCAAGAAACGCAAACACGAAGATTTTGACGCCGGTCAGGCAGCGATGGTTTTGGGGCGCGTCGAAGCCGACCTGCAAATAGCAGCCGAGGCACGGGAATCCAGCACTGCATGACAACGCCGCGCCGCATTGTCGTGGCCATCTCGGGGGCCAGTGGTGCCGTGTATGGCGTGCGCCTGCTGCAAGCGCTGCATGGCACTCCCGGAGTGGAAACGCATCTGGTAGTGTCGGATGCTGGCTGGCGCAATGTGGCGCAAGAACACGGTTTGCAGCGTGCCGTCATTGAGGCGTTGGCGCATCACGT
>JANXVI010000222.1 GCA_025351745.1 Rhodoferax sp. | reverse complement strand
CACAGTGGGCAGGTCTGCCTTGCTTTGCATGGCGCCTATGACACCCAGCACAGACTGCATCGGCGTGGCACCCCGTTGCTCCACTGCCGCTTCGTTCATGCAGGCGGCGAAGTAGTCTCCAATCTTCTGCTGGTTGGCGGTGTTGCCCTCGGTCTTTTGCGACAGTGCGTCCAGAATGCCCCACAGGAAACGCTGGTTGTCCTGGTACAACTTGCCATAAACGCTCCAGCGCGCCTGGTCGGCAGGTATGGGGTTGTTCTCGACCCAGCCGCCGCAGCTGTATTGGTAGAAATCTTCACAGGGGTTGGCGGTGGCGTCCATGGCCGAAACATCCAGCCCGGGTGTGTAGGGGAACTCGGTCAGTGGTGTGTCGTGCGCGGGCGGTGGTGGCGACGCTGCGGCTGATGCACTGGCGGGCGGATTCGTTTGCGCTGCGCTGGGGAAGCAAATCCACAGGGCCTGGGAGATCAGCAAGGCGAGAAGACAGCGACGCATAGGAGTGTGCCCGTGGTTGGATGGTGGATGAGAGCTGGATTATCCATGTCCGCCCTGCACTTCGGCCAGCAGGTTTTGCAGCATGCTGGCCTTGCGCAGGGTGCAGCGCGTGCGCAAGGTGCGCTCCAACACCGCGTTGGAAAATTTCGACCCGCTTTGCAAGGTTTTGCACAGCCAGAAAATCTCTTGCTCACCGAAGATGAAGTCGTCCAGCGCACTACGGAGTTTCAAGACCGCAGCGTGATCGGCCGCCACCAGCGGCCGCGCCATGAATGCCACATTGACATCGCCATCAGGCCCTACTTGGCTGCGCAGTGCTTGCGCTTGTTCGGCAATGGCCTGCAACTGCGGTACCGAGCGCACAAACGCTTCGGAGCGAAAACCCAGCAAGGGCTCAAGACCTTCTTCGATGGACTTGGCCAACCGCTCGCCCGATGTCTGGCGTGACTGGACCATTACATTGCCGCTGTTGATGAATGTCTTGGCCCCGGCATGCCCAAGCGTGTGAAAGTGCCCGGCCAGCGCAGCCATTTTGATGAAGCGCCCACCGACGTTGATGGCGCGCAGGAATGCGACGTATTGGGGCATGGGTGTTTTATGCGGCCGCCACTGCAGCCGGGCGAATGTAGTAGTTGTCAAACTCGCCCTGCTCTGCCAGCGCAAAACCGTGGCGCAGATAGAAACGGTTGGAATCGCTGCCGCGCAGTGCGCCCACCCGCATCGCAAGCGCTTGCGCGTCGGCCTGCGCAAAGATATGGGCCAATACGGCTGCACCCACACGCTGGCCCTGGTGGCCGGGTTGGATGTAGAGATGGTCTAGCAGCAGCCCGGCATCCGCGTCAGGCTTGAGAACATAGAAGCCGATGCGCTGGCCGTCTTGCAGGATGTGTTGTGTGTGATCTGGCGAGAAGCCGGCCATGAAGCGCTCCCGCGCACGGATGGGGTCGAAGCGGCCGATGCGCTCCAGACTGTCCCGCATGGCGGCGATGCGCAAGGCGACCAGTGCGTCGGCGTCTTGCGCGGTGGCAGGTGCGAAGGCAATGTCTTGCTGCACAGCGGGCATGTGTTCAGGCGCAGGCTGCGGTATGCATCCCGCGGCTACCAGGTCTTGGCCGCGGCCACCATGGTGACCTCTACCACTTCACCGTTGGCATGCTTGAGCTTCATGCGGATGGACTCACCGATGTCTTTTTCCATCAGGGCCTGGATCTCCTTGCCCTTGGCACCGGCGATGGCCTTGCCAGCTACTTCCAGCACTACATCGTCCTGCTTCATGCCAGCGGCATCAGCGGGAGATTTGGGCGATACCTTGGCAATCGTCACGCTGCGCAGCGTGGGGTTCCAGAACATGCCTTCGGCATCGATCTCGGGGTTGAAACCAAAATAGCCGCGTTCACCAGCCCATACGGCCGAAGTCAGCGAGAGCAGCAGCGTGAAGACCGCAACAAGGAATCGTGTTTGCATGGAATAGCGTCTCAAAAAAAGTGCCGCTACTGTACCAGCCAAGAACCCGGCGCAAGGCCCTCAGTTCAACGCGGCACCGCTTTCAAACCACTGCTTGATCAGGCCGCGCTCTGCGTCAGTGATGCCGGTGGCATTGTTCAACGGCATAACCTTGGTCACCACGGCCTGTTGGTACACGGCCTGCGCGTGGAGCTTGACGCCCTCGACCGAATCCAGCCGCACGTTCTTCATCTGCACTGCTGCGCCGTGGCACATATAACAACGCTGCTCCAGCACCGGCTGCAATTCCTTATAGCCAATTGGGCCTGTAGCCCTCGTGGAATATGCGTAAGCAGCTCCTGAATTAATAGCAACCACAGCAGATGGTGGTGCTGGCTTGAGCCAGACAATCATCCCCACAATGGCCACCACACCCACCAGCGCATACGGCCACGGATGGCGGTTGCGCCCCAGCTTGAAGCCATGGCGCAGCACAAAAAACTGGCGGATGGCAGCACCCGCGAACATCATGCCC
>JANXVI010000201.1 GCA_025351745.1 Rhodoferax sp. | reverse complement strand
GTTCTGACCCTGCCGCAGCCGTCGCACAACTGGTGCGCGGACTCAAGGGGGTCGTGGACAGCCCCATGCCCTATCGCTCGGCATTGGTCTTGACGGACGCGCTGGCCGGCCACACCGATGCATTGGTCGAAGAGCTCACTTTGGCGACCAGCGGCAACTACCGTTTTTTTGGAGGCGGTGCGGGCGACGATGGCCTGTTCCAGAAAACGCATATCTTCGCGGGGCGCGAGGCGGTGTCTGACGCAGTGGTAGCTCTGGAAATACTTTCTGAAAAGCCGGTGGGTGTCGGCGTGTCCCACGGCTGGGTCCCGGCTGGTGAGGGCCTGCGTGTGACAGAGGCACGCGGCATGACCATCGTCAGTCTCAATGGGTTTCCGGCGCTCGATGCGTTCAAGGACCACGCGCAAGAGACTGGTCAGACTCTGGATTTGCAGGCCCCAATCCCCTTCTTCCTGCACAACGTGGTTGGCATTCGCAGCGGCGACGGGTATCACCTGCGGGTGCCGCTGGCCATCAACGAGCATGGGTCGGTGGCCTGCGCCGCCCCGATTCCTGAAGGGTCCATCGTTCACATGATGAAGACGACTGAACAGTCTGCCGTCACCGCTGCACGCTCAGCGGCCGGCGCTGCGCTAAAGGGCCTGGGCGGCAGCAAGCCTGGGGCAGCGTTTGTTTTCGACTGCGTGGCGACGCGCCTGCGCCTGGGGCGCGCCTTTGAAGACGAACTGCAAGCCTGTGCCAACCTGCTTGGCCCGCACGGCTTTGTGGGTTGCAACACCTATGGCCAGATCGCCCGTGCCGAGGGCCAGTTTGGCGGCTTTCACAACTGCACGGCTGTGGTCTGCATCCTGCCAGAGTAGGACGGGGGTGGCTGAGCACTTCCACATGATGGCTCTAGCCGTCTTGGCAGACCGAAGTGAGGCCGCGCGTGCGCTCGCGCCACTGCTTGGCTGCGACCAGCTCGCTTTTTTCGTGCGCGACGAAGAGATTGGCACAATGATTCCCGCACCTGGAATGGCCAAGACGTTTGCTGGCGGACCGAAGTGGCGGGCGTTCTTGCGGTCATCTTCCCAGGACGGTCGCCACAAAGCTCAGGTTGATTTGCCGCCCTTGCCTGAGAGCGAGGCTGTTGCGATTTCACTGTCCGGGGCGATGGCAGTTTTGGTGGGCGGCGAACCAACCGAAGCTGCACTTGTCTGGCTGGAGGAGCAATTGCCGCTGCTAGGGGCGCTCTTCAAGGCCGAACAGAAATGGTTACTGGGAATAGCTGAAAACCGAGAAGCCCGGCTGGCGGCCGACCGGGCACACGCGCTTGTGAAGGCTCTGGATGCGGCGCGAGCCTCTGCCGCGGGCCTCAATGAGCAGTTGCACCGCGAACATGCGCGCAAAGGCGAATTTCTGGCCATGCTTGCGCATGAACTTCGCAACCCCCTATCCCCGCTCGTCAACTCACTAGCGATCCTCGGTCGGCTTGAACAACTTGATTCCAAGGCGGTGCGGTCCCAGCTCGACATGATGGCTCGCCAAGTCAATCAGCTCACGCGGCTGGTTGACGACCTACTGGATGTGTCCCGCGTGAGTCGTGGCTTGATCGAGCTACGGCGCAAACGCCTCTCGCTGCAGGAAGTGATCGGTACGGCGGTGGAGAGTGCACGACCTGCAATCGCAGCCAAAATGCACTCCTTGAAAATCGTTGGCGAATGCGAGCCCGTGTTCGTGAATGGTGACCTTGTTCGGCTGGTTCAGGTGTTTGCAAACTTGCTGCAAAACGCCGCCAAATATACAGATCCCGGCGGTGTGATAACTGTTGGCGTTATGCTCGACAGCAGCCGCGCTTCCGTCGTTGTTCAAGACACGGGCGTGGGCATCCCGCCCAACATGCTGAGGCGCGTGTTTGACCTGTTCGAGCAGGTCCCGGTGTCCTTGGACCGCTCTCAAGGCGGGCTGGGCATCGGCCTGACGCTGGTGCGCACCCTGACCGAACTGCACGGCGGCGTGGTGACCG
>JANXVI010000166.1 GCA_025351745.1 Rhodoferax sp. | reverse complement strand
CTGGTGGAGAAGAATCCTTTTCGATTGCTGCAACAGCTGCCTCCCAACTTCGCAGGTGAAATGCCGATGCGCGACGTCTACAGGGTTGCACCAGGCAGTTGGGTGTTTGACCCGGATTGCCCGTGTGTGGGCTACCGCTTGTTGTACCCGGAATGGTTGGAGCCTACCCAAGAAGTTAGTGCTATTTGGTTTCGCATCGGTCAGGCCGGGGGAAGCCCCAGCCTGACGCCGCTTGCAGAATACCGGTGGCTGGGTATGCGTCTCAAGTGAAATAAGCCATGATTTATGGCAGATTTGTGAACTAGTTCATACGTTTACTGCCCAAAGTTTACGTACAACTTGAGATAAGAGGACTAGAATTTGTTTGACAATTAGGCCCTCCCGGTCGTTGGACCCAGGCAGTAGTGCCGGGTAGATTGAAATACTTATTACTTAGAGGTGACGACTATGAAACAAAACCAAGGCGGCTTTACCCTGATTGAGTTGGTGATGGTGATTGTTATTTTGGGCGTGCTGGCGGCTGTGGCCCTGCCCAAGTTTGTAGATTTGAAGTCGGATGCCGTACTGGCGGCGACCCAAGGTGTAGCTGGAGCGTTGTCGGCCGCCTCTACCATCAACTACGCGTCCCGTAGCATTAGCACCGCCAAGGCCGGCACTGCCGCAATTGCCGATTGCTCGCAGGTTTCCAGCATTGTGCAGGGGGGCTTGCCAACAGGTTACGGCATTACCCAAGCAGCGGCGGCCTCCACTGGTACGACTTGTGTCGTGGCCAATACGTCGGTTACGCCATCGGTAACTGCCAACTTTACCGCTATTGCCATCTCGTAGAGTGGTCTCGACTTTTTGAGTCGAACCATCCGGTCAGGTGGTCTGGGTTGCTGAATCTTTTCAGCAACCCAATTTTTTTGGGGGACCGACATTGAGCCGATATTCTGATGCCACGCTAGCACTTGAAGCTGCGTTCATGGCGGCAATACCCAAGCCCAAGAAAAACAAAGTCCCGGGGAAGACCGAATGGACATTGGCTCTGGAGAAGTTCAATACCCGAGCACGGGAGGTGCGCACCCAATACCACCTTGGGCCGTTGGGCCGTGCCATCGTGGCCTATCGACTCCAGCCCCGTTTGCTCGCCGCAGGATACAGCGCGGAAGTCGTACGCCAGATCCTCTTCTCCATGGTGCTCCATGCGTTTGTGGGTTAAACGCCATCCCTATGTTCAGCTTCATCGGACGCTGGTGCATTGCTTGGCTGGATAGAAAAGGCCTGCAATCCATTGCCGCCGTGCTCGAGTTGCGCGCGGCACAAGGGGGCGATGTGGAAGCCATGCACGCGGCCGCCAAACGCGCGCTGCTACAAAGCAAACATGCGGCCGCGCTAACCGCCATTGCACCCGCGCTGGAAATACAACCAGGCAATGCCGCGCTGTGGTGCACACGGGGTATTGCGCACCGATTGGCTCTGTCTTATGACCTGGCGCTGGCCGATTACGAACACGCACGCCAATTGGACCCCAAGGATGTGCGTACGCTGGGCAATCTGGGCGAATGGCATTTGGCACGCAACGCGTTTGCTGAGGCCTTGACCTGGCTGGACACAGCCCTGGCACTGGACCCCCATTACTACGAAGTGCGGGTGAACCGCGTGGCGGCGCTGACAGAACTGCGCCAGCTGAAACTAGCACTAGCCGAGGCCGAACGCCTTGTGCAGGACTACCCCACCCGGCCCGAACCTTATGGCAATCTGGGCAATGCGCTGTTTGCCAACGGCAAGCTTAAAGAGGCTATCGTCCAGTACCAGAAGGCCGTGGACATACGCCCGGACTATGCCGAGGCGCATTTCAGCCTAGTGGCGTTGCAGGGTTTTTCGGGACACCAGGAATTGGTCGTCGACTACCTGGAGCGATGTATTGCTGAAAAAGGCGAGACCAACCAGCGCATGATCTTGTTGGCCGTTGCGCACAAGGAGTGCGGCAACCTGGAAAAGGCTATCGCACTGAGCCGCAGGGCAATAGCGGCTTACCCGGAAGATTTGCGTGCAAAAGTAAACCTAGCGGGGTGCCTGAGCGACATGGGCAGCCCGAAAATGGCGCTGGACATTTACGTGGACGTATCCGACAAGGATGCGAAGCAGATGCCCATGGCGTCCAACGTGCTGTTTGAGATGAACTACTTGCCCGAGTTTTCGCGCGAAGAGGTTTTCCAACGCCACCTTTCATGGGCCGCCAAGTACGAGGCGCCGATGAAAATGCCCGGGCAGTTTGACAACCGCAACCGTGACCCCCAACGCAAGCTGAAGGTGGGTTACGTTTCTGCAGATTTCGCAGCACACCCGGTGGGCTTCCTGTTGCGCGACGTTTTGCGCATGCACGACAAGGAGCACTTTGAGTTCCATTGCTTCTCGGCAGGGCTGAAAAAAGACAGCACCACAACCGACATTGCCGCTGTTGTGGATGCGTGGTCCGACGTGGTATTTGAAACCCCGCAGGAACTGGCCAAGCGCATTCGGGAGGCAGAGGTTGACGTTCTGGTGGATTTGTCCGGGCACACGGGCAACCACCGCCTGCTCTGTTGCGCGCTGCGCCCAGCGCCGGTGCAGGCCACGTGGATTGGCTACTTCAACACGACGGGCATGTCTAGCATGGACTACTTCATCAGCGACCCGCATACCAGCCCCGCAGATAGCGGGCAGCTGTTTTCCGAGCAGGTATTGCGTTTACCCCATACGCGCTTTTGCTTCAGTGTCCCCGGCTACGCAGGTGACGTGGCGCCACCACCCCTGCAGAAAAATGGTTATGTGACATTTGGCTCGTTCAACCGACTGCCGAAGCTGTCGCCGCAAGTACTGGATGCCTGGGCGGAGATTTTGCTGGCCGTGCCGGCGAGCCGCCTGGTGTTGAAGGCGGCCGCATTGGCCGACGACAGTGTGTGCCAGGAGTTTGTAGCGCGCTTTGCCCGGCGCGGCATTGATGCAGCAAGACTGGATTTGCGGGGCACGACCCCTCACCATGAAATGTTTGCAGAATACGGACACATGGACATTGCGCTGGACCCTTTTCCCTTCAACGGTGGCATGACCACGCTAGAGGCTTTGTGGATGGGGGTGCCCGTGGTCACACTGGAGGGCAACACCGTGGTATCGCGCCAATCGTATTCGGCTTTGGCCAACATCGGCCTGGCGAAAGAACTGGCATTTCCCAACGTGGACGCCTATGTGGCGGGCGCTGTGGCCCTGGCTACGGACGCTACACGTCTGGCAGCCTTGCGCACCCGGATCCGCCCATGCATGCAGGCCAGCCCCCTGTGCCAGCCCGAGCAGTTCACCCGTGACCTGGAAGCCCTGTACCGCCGCATGTGGCAAGCGTGGTGCAAGGGTGAACACCTAGCTGCGTCCATATAGTTGCCAGATAATGAATATTAGTTCCGAGCACCAGCCATCCATCCATTGCGGCGTGAGACCCATGCGGCATGCCGACCTGTCAGCGAGCAAGACTCCGTATAGAAAATGTGCCTCTAGCCCTCGTCGATATTGATTGGATTGCTATTAAAAATGTAGCGAATCAGATTGCACACCATGTACCCCAACAGCCCAAACCGCCATCGACCACGCACGTACTCGGTGCGCGGCTTCACGCTGATCGAGCTGATCATGGTGATTCTGCTCATGGGCATACTGGCCGTATACGCCGCGCCGCGCGTTTTTGACAGCAACACCTTCTATTCGCGGGGGTTTCACGATGAGACACTGGGCTATTTGCGCTACGCCCAAAAGACGGCCATCGCCCAGCGCCGCACGGTTTGTGTGGCTTTCGCCAGTGGTTCTCTCACGCTGAGCATTGCGTCGCTCCCGGCCGTCGTCAACTGTGCCGCCCCGGGCTCGCTGACCGGTCCCAAAGGCAATGTGGCCTCGGCAACACTGAACGCAAGGGCGGGCGTGGCCTACAGCATCGCGCCCTCCGCACCGAC
>JANXVI010000164.1 GCA_025351745.1 Rhodoferax sp. | reverse complement strand
CGGCATGGGCGAAGGCATCTTCCGTGAAGTGCTCAAAAACCCGCTGATCAGCTGCCGTGTGTATGCCCCGGTCGGCTCGCACCGCGATTTGCTGGCCTACCTGGTGCGCCGCCTGCTGGAGAACGGTGCCAACTCCTCATTCGTGCACCAGCTGGCCGACGAATCGGTGGGCATGGATTTACTGCTCACATCGCCTCTTCGGCTGGAGCCCGAGCCGTCCCTGCCGCTGCCCGTGTACCTGTTTGGCGCAGCCCGCAAAAACAGCAGCGGCCTGGACCTGACGGTTGAAACCATGCGCGCCCCGCTGCGCGCCGCCTGGCTGTCAACCGAGGTGCCCAGTGTGCCTTTATTTGATGTCAAATTGACCGCTGCGGCAGTTAATACGGGGGATGTCAGCTATCAAAAATGGAGCAAGCAACCTGTGGCAGCGCGCGCCCGCATCTTGCGCACCGCCGCCGACGCGCTGGAGCAGCAGTTGCCGCTGTTCTGCGCGTTACTCGTCAAGGAGGCCTTTAAAACCTGGGGCGACGCGGTGTCTGAAGTGCGTGAGGCGGTGGACTTCCTGCGCTACTACGCCAATGAAGCCGAGCGCATCATGGCGCCCATCGCCATGCCCGGCCCGACCGGCGAAACCAACGAGCTGCGCCTGACGGCACGCGGCGTCTGGGTCTGCATCAGCCCGTGGAACTTTCCGCTGGCGATTTTTATGGGGCAGGTCGCGGCGGCCCTGGCCACCGGCAACACCGTGCTGGCCAAACCCGCCGAGCAAACACCAGGTGTGGCGTTGCAAGCCGTGCGGCTGCTGCATGCCGCTGGCGTGCCTGAAGGCGCGCTGCAGCTCATGCACGGCCCCGGCGACACCGTGGGTGCCGCGCTGGTTGCCGCGCCGCAGGTGGCCGGTGTGGTGTTCACCGGTTCGACCCAGGTCGCCAAAATCATCCAGCGCGCCCTGGCCGCCAAAGACGGCCCCATGGTGCCGCTGATCGCCGAGACCGGCGGCATCAACGCCATGCTGGTGGACTCCAGCGCGCTGCCCGAGCAAGTCGCTGACGCCGTGGTGCAAAGCGCCTTCCGCTCAGCCGGCCAGCGCTGCTCGGCCCTGCGCCTGCTGTGCGTGCACGAAGGCATTGCCGACCGCATGATAGCGATGATTCAGGGCGCAGCCAAAGAGCTGGTGCTGGGCGACACCGCTGACCTGGCCACCGACGTTGGCCCGGTGATTGACAACGAGGCGTTTGACAACATCCAGCGGCATCTGGTGCGGTTAAACAGTGAGTCAAAAGTGCTTTTGGGGCAGCAAATACGGGGACTATCCGCTATTGATTCAGTAGCAAACGAGAATGCAAACCCGAATGCTGCTGCCATCCCCAACCTGATTGCCCCCGCGGCTTTTGAAGTGGCCAGCCTGGCAGGCGTCAAAGACGAAATTTTCGGCCCCGTGCTGCAAATCGTGCGCTGGGGCAGCGGCGAACTCAAAGACGCCGAAACCGTCATCGACCAGATCAACGCCCTCGGCTACGGCCTGACACTGGGCATCCAGACCCGCATAGACTCACGCGCCCAGGCCCTGGCCGCACGCGCCCATGTCGGCAATATCTACATCAACCGCAACATGATTGGTGCGGTGGTCGGCGTGCAGCCCTTTGGCGGTGAAGGCCTGAGCGGGACCGGCCCCAAAGCGGGCGGGCCGCATTATTTGTACCGGTTTTGTGCTGAGCAGACGGTGACGGTGAATACAACGGCGGCTGGGGGGAATGCTGCGTTGTTGGCGGGGTGAAACGCCACGACGCCGCACCGTTGGGCGGGTGCGTGCCTATGCTCAGTTGAGTTTTACTCCGAGATTTTCCATGAGTGATGCAAGCAGCCGGCGCTCCTCAACAGGGAGCTCTAACAATAATTTGGAGTCTTTTGTTGTAGCCAACGTGCTCGAGATGCTCATTATCCGTGTGCCTGCATTGAGAAATTTAGTCCCTTGGGCCGCAGTGCTCACTTCTACGACTTGTTCAATTAACCTGTCCCACCATTTATTGAAGGCTGCACGATCCACAAAAAAGCTGGCGGTGATCAACGCGAGATGAGCTTCCACAGGGAATTTTGCTAGCAGCGCTGCCAATGTGGGCATTGACCGCGTTCCCTTGATTTCATCAAGGCAAAACAGGCCAAGGCTAGCACTCGCCCATGCACAGTAGGCAGCTGTTGCTGTTTTTTTACTTAAATTAGGCTCAGAGAGTTTGAGGAAGAGCTCAAAGTCTATTGCCAGTTGTTCTGCTTGCGGATGAATTTTGTTACGCAATCCAGCAGAAAATCGAATGTTGGAAAGAAGATATAGCGCTCGCGCGATTCTGGAGATTTGATTAGATGGCTGAGTAGATGCCATCTCATCCAAGATTGCATCCCTAGCTTGGGCATTATTGTTTTGAGCAGCGGCTTGCAGCTCTTTCACTTGCGCTTGCAGTTTGGGCTCAATTCCCGGTTGGTTTAGAACCTCCAGTGCCTTTAAGACATACCGCGTATCAAACCTGCACTCAGACCCGGATTGCTCCAGCCAGCTTTTTAATTCATCCTCTGTGTACCAAATCCGCAATAGCTCGACAAACAAACCTATCGGCTCCACGCGCTGCTTTTTCACTTCCATGCAAAGCCGCATCAAGGGCTCACACAGCTCGTAGTAATTTTCCCGCCCCTGTTCAATTGAGCGCACGTAGCGTTTGTCTTTGAGCTGTTTGAGTTGGCTGGAGCAGGTTTGCTGGGTAATAAAGCAGGACTTGGCGATCAGCTTGACCGGGGCTGCACCCCGGTAATTCACCAGATATTCAACAATTTTGCGTTGCTGGCCGGGCAGCTCTTTCATGCGGGCCTGGTAGTAGGGCGTCAGTTCGTCCAGCGTGTGCATAAAGGCGGGTATCAGTTCGTCCAGCGCTTCCTTGCTTAAAAACTGGGCAAAGATGATGTAGATGCGTGGGTTGCCCTCGGCCAGGTGGTGCACAGCGCGTATGCGGGCGCGGCCTTCTGGTGTGGTGATGAAGGTGGCGAGGTCGGTGTCGCCGCGTTCGATGGCGATGTTGCTCAGCAGCCTAACGACATCTTCAAACGCCAACTCTTGGAGGGGCTCAATATCAAAAAAACCGTAAAAAGCGGACTTTTGCAAACTCACACCCGCAAACAGTGCCGGTGTTGTGCACACCAGCACCATGTTGTTGTGGTTTTGAATAAAAGCGCGCCACGCCTTTTGGCCCTGGTCACCCAGCTGGTCAAACAGGTCGTCGAGGTTTTCCAGAAATACAAGCAGACGTTTTGTGCCCAACACCTCCAGCAGGATTGATTCGGCCATCTTTTCAGCCTGTTGAAGGCTCAAGTCGTACAGGGGGCTGGTACGTGCCTCGATTTCAAGCTCGGGGTAGCTCGCATGCAGGGTGCGCAAAATGCGCAGCACCAGCTCAAAAAAGCTGGTCACGCCCCACTCTTCTTCACGCATCCAGGCGATCAGGGCGGTGTCTTTAACCTCCCGGCGCATCGTCAAACGGTGGTGTAACAGCGCTATTAAATGCGTTTTCCCGATGCCCCTTGGCCCCACAAACAGGGTGTGGTGGCTGCCGCCGGTAAGCAGGCTGTCGATAACGCTTTCCACACAGCGCTGCAGAATGGGCTCACGCTGCACCAGCATGCTTTCCAGCGTCTCTGGCGCCATCAGGCTGGGCGTGAAGTGGGACAGGTAAATGGCCCGACCTGTCTGATTTTGACTGCTGCTGGTATCAAGGGGGTTTGCTGTTGTCATGTTGCTGGCCCGGTTTGAACCGTCTCAAGTCCGCGGTGCCATACCCACCAGCGTTTGACAACGGTGAATTTAAAACCAAGCTCGCCATCGGCATGACGCTGAAAATAATGGTCACGCTCCAGCAGGCGCGTGAGTTCTATCCACTGTTGCTGCTCAACCAATGGATATGCAGCCTTGGCGCGTTTGATAACGTCGGCGATTGACAGGTTTGTGCTGCTGGACGCCACAACATCAAGCAGAGCCAGTGCTTCGGGGCGCTGTTTGCCGTAGTAGGCCAGCGTGCGCTCTTCGTAGTGTTGCAAATCCCACGGGTTGTCGCTGGAGTGGATGCCGTGGTCAATCACGGCCGTGATGGCCTGCCAGTCAAGGGGTTGGGCGTATGAGGCGGAGTTTTTCAGCAGGGCCGAGACGACGTGATGGATGTAGAACGGAATCCCGTCGAGTGCTTTTGCGGTGTCTTCGAACAGCTCTGGCGCGGCTGCGCTCAGTTTGTTGTCGGCAAACAGGCGTGCCACCAAACCAGCTGCGTCAGCGAGCGCAAGCGGCTTAACTTCAATGGCCAGCATGTCATTGACTGGCGTGTTGTTGTAGCCCTGTTCCTTGAGCCCGCGAACAATGTGGTGCAAACCGAGCGAGCCGGTAAACACCATGCGCAGCTTGGCATGCTGCTGACGCAGGGCGCGCAACGTGTCCAGCAGTTCCATCGCCTCCTGCGGGTTTGATTTGGCGATGATTTCCAGCATCCAGGGCAGCTCGTCCCACAGAAAGACAACGCGCTCAATTGCATTGTTTTCGTCAAGGTGTGCAATGGCATCACCCAGTATTTGCTTCCACCGTTTTGGGGCAAAGTTGGGCAGCTTGACAGGTCCGATCTGGGCGCCGCCCAGTTGCTCCCCCAGTCCCTGTAGCCAGTTTCTAAAATTTGTTTTGGCTTCAAGGTGTGGGTAAAGGTCAGCCATAACGTACTGCACAAACTCAGGCGCACTGCGAAGCGCACCGATATCGCGCTTGATGACCGCCCAATTGTCGGGTGCCATGGCTCTGAATTTCTCAAGCACGTGGGTTTTGCCGGTTCGGCGCTCTGCCACCAGCAATATGCTTTGTTGTTCGATGGTCGATTGCAGGTAGGCGATGAGGCTGTCTCGTCCCACGATGTCTGAAATCTGAAGAATGCCGCCTGGGTTTGGTTTCATGATGGTTTTATTTTATACGATGAATTTAACGTACGTAAATTCCATCGTATATTTTTGTAAAAGCGTGATCTAACTCAAAGAAGCTGACAACATCCGGCATCCTCCGGTGCGCTTGAACAGTGAATAAAAAGTGCTTCTGGGGCAACAAATACGGGGGCTATTTGCTACTTATTACATAGCGAAATGGCGCTGACTTGTGGGTTTTGACGGTGTTCAGGCCACGCGGTGATCGGCTCAACCCGCATGCAGCCGCCGAAACTGCTGCGGCGTCATGCTGGTCTCGCGCCTGAAAAACTTTGTGAAGTTGCTGGCCTCGTCAAAACCGAGTTCGCTGCCTATAGCCTGCACGGGCGAGGTGGTGTGTACCAGCAATCGCCTGGCTTCCAGCGTAATGCGCTGCACAATGAAATCTTTGGCCGACACCCCCGCAATTTCCCGCGTGGCACGCGCCAGGGTTTTGCTGGTGCAGCCCATGCGGTCGGCATAGCGGGCCAGCTGGTGCCATTCCTTGTAGTGCTGCTCGACCAGCGCCTTGAAGCGCAAGAAACGAGCCTGGCACCCGCTCTCCGGGCGCCCGGTTTGTGCCAGCGCACTCTGCA
>JANXVI010000140.1 GCA_025351745.1 Rhodoferax sp. | reverse complement strand
AGGGGGTTGTGTGGCCGAGCGCCCGCGTCAGGGCTGGGGTAAACGCCGCCGTTCGTGTCCCCCGCCCTTCGGGCTCCTCCTTAACCTCACTTTGGCGTTAACTCCAGCCCTGACGCTTGATCCGTTGTCGAGGCTGCGGTGAAACAGCCCTATATTTGTGTAAGCGCTGCGCCTTGAAATGACCAGTACACTCCCCACCTGCTGATTTTTGGACTTCACATGAGCTTGATTCCCGCAACCATCCTGACCGGCTTTTTGGGCTCGGGCAAAACCACGCTGCTCAAGCGCGTGCTGGCAGAGGCCCACGGACAAAAAATCGCTGTCATTGAAAACGAGTTCGGTGAAGAAAACATCGACAGCGACATCCTGGTCAGCGACACCAATGAGCAGATCATCCAGATGAGCAATGGCTGTATCTGCTGCACCATCCGCGAGGACTTGCGTGCAACGCTACGCGACTTGGCCGAGAAAAAGCGCAAGGGCGAGTTGGATTTTGAACGCGTTGTGATCGAGACCACCGGCGTGGCGGACCCTGGCCCGGTGGCCCAAACTTTTTTCATGGACGACGAGATTGCCGAATCCTACTTATTGGATTCCATATTGACACTGGTCGATGCCAAGCACGCACAAGCGCAGCTCAACGACCGACAGGAGGCGCGCCGCCAAGTGGGTTTTGCCGACCAGATTTTTATCAGCAAGACCGATCTGGTGTCCAAGGATGAGGTTGAGGCGCTGATGCACCGCATCAAGCACATGAACCCGCGGGCGCCACAAAAGGCGGTGCATTTTGGCGAGGTTGCGCTGAGCGAGGTGTTTGACCTGCGAGGCTTCAACCTGAACGCCAAGCTGGACATCGACCCCGACTTTTTGAAGGACGACGACGCACACGACCATGACCATGGGCACAACCACGACGGTCATGCGCACGGCGACCATGAAGAAGGCCATGAAGGACACAACCATGCGCCGGGTGAGCATTGTGACCACCCCTCGCATGCGCATGTCGCGGGGCACCACCACCACCATGACGATGACGTCAAAAGCTTTGTCTTCAAGTCCGACCGGCCGTTTGATCCGGCCAAGCTGGAAGACTTTTTGGGCGCCATCGTCAATATCTACGGCCCGCGCATGCTGCGCTACAAGGGCGTGCTCTACATGAAGGGAACGGACCGCAAGGTTATCTTCCAGGGCGTGCACCAGCTGATGGGCAGCGATCTGGGGCCACAATGGGCCGAGGGTGAACAGCGGTGCAGCAAAATGGTTTTCATTGGCATCGATCTGCCTAAAGACATTTTGTTGCAAGGCATGGAGCAGTCTTTGGTCTGACGCGGCGTGGGTGAAAGTGGGGGAAATCCCGCACGGATTTGAATTGTTTTTTTTCAGAACGAAAGCCAAATGATTGTCTCGATTTTGCAACGGTTGGGTTTTGCCAAGGGGAAGCCTGTAAACTCGCGCGCCAGAGAAGCCCAGCCAAAAATGCCTGTCATAGGCAAGGCTGGGGTAGCTGGCCCCATCGACCATGCGCAGAAGATTCCTGCCAGGAGACACGAAGTGAACGCTAAATCTGGAAAAGACAGCAAGGCTGCTGCCAAACACAAACCCACGGCTGTTGTTAAGCCCAAAGGAAAACCTGTCGCCAAAACCAGCAAGCCCAGCAAGCCTGTCGCTAAGGTGGTAGCCGCTTCCAAGGCCAAGGTGGTGGTAAAAGCCACGCCAAAGGCTGCGGCCAAACCGGTACTCAAGTCGGCCGTCAAACCTGTGTCCAAGCCCGCAGCCAAACCGGTAGTCAAGGGAGCTGCAGCAAAGTCTGCCAAGCCGGTGGCGAAAGGCAGCGCAAAATCGACGGTTAAGCCTGCTGCCAAAACAGCAGTTCCGCCCAAAGCCGTTGCGGCCAAGAAGGCCAACCCATCGGATTCAAAACCCGCAATTTCCAAACCCCGGGCTGTTGCCAGCCCTGTTCCCATGTCCGTTTCCAAAACGTCAGTCAAGCCAGTGCAGACATCCGCTTCCTCCAAGTCCAAATCTCCTGTGACGGCCACACCGGTTGCCGTCGAAAAAGTAGCTGCTGCTGCACCGGCCGCCGCAGTGCCCGCCAAAGCGGGGCGACCGTCGTCCCGGCTGGCGCAGTTGACTGTGCCATCCATAGCCCAGACGGTAGCATCCACAGCGGCCAAAGCCAGCTACACACAATCCACGCCGACCCCTATCATTGTTCCGGCCTTGCCGTCTTCGATCAAAAAAGACCCCAAGCTCGCCAACAACTGGAAAACAACCGCCGTGGCAGACCTCTCGGATGCGGAGTTGATGGCGATGCCCGACTCCGAATACATGAATGCCGTGCAACTGGCAGCATTCCGTCTCAAACTGACCAAACTCAAGCTTGACATTCTCAACAGCGCCGGTGAGACCACGGAGCATTTGCGTGAAGATACGTCGGTGGTACCTGACCCCGCCGACCGTGCGACGATCGAAGAAGAGCATGCCCTGGAGTTGCGCACCCGTGACCGTGAACGCAAGCTTCTCAAGAAAATCGAGCAGTCCATTGGCCGCATCGATGCCGGTGACTATGGGTATTGCGATGAGACCGGCGAGGCCATCGGCGTGGGTCGTTTGCTGGCTCGTCCGACCGCCACGCTGTCGTTGGAAGCGCAGCAGCGCCGGGAACTCAAGCAAAAGATGTTTGGAGACTGATAGACTGCTGCTGCGATGAATTGGTTCGTTCGTTAAACTGAGCACATGGCCACCAAAACCGATAGCCCCGGATTGTTGTCGAAGATGGCAATGTTTGTCCGCAACCCGACCAAGGACTGGTCGGAATTGGAGCGACCCCAGCCCGACCAGGACAGCAGTTTTGACAAGCAGGTGCTCAAGCAAATGATTGAGCGCAAGCGGCAGAACGACTTCATCCGCAAGCGTGAATTTGACCAGTTGCGCAAGTTGCGTAGCCGTGGCGTATCTGCGGTGGTGGGCATGGGCAGGCCCTCGATTTTTCAGTCCAGCATGGCTACCGACCCGGACGGTCGGGCCGTCACGTTGAAGAAAATCGATGAGATCGAAGCCCAAATGTCCAAGCAGTGGTGGAAGGGCAAGCAAGATGCCGCCAATGCCTTGGGCGCGGGTGCGGCGGCACCCAGGCCCACGTCGTCCGAGCCTGCGGTTCCGGCGTCCATGGCTCCCGCACCCAGTCTTGGGTCCATGTCCATTTCCGAGCAGTTTGATGCGGCCGAGTCGTCGAATATGAACCTGGGTGACGCGGGAACCGCTGGCGCAGATTTCACAGCAACAGAAATGGGCAAGGGCATGGAGCTGCCCCCCCAACGTTCGCAGAATAATGCGCCCAAACCGCGGCCCGGCGTGGGCCAAATACCGATTCTGGGAACCCTGGCGCAAAGTTACGACGGTGCAGACGTGGGATTTTCCACATCCAAGCCGTTTGCCGTCAACGTTGAAGACATGGCCACCGACCCCGAGCTGGAAGAAGCTGCAATCCGGTTTGCCAATGGTGATGATGAGGGCGCTGAAAGTGGCTTGCTGGCCGCCCTGCGCGGTGACGCACTGATGCCCGAAGTCGCTCAGTCGTGGGCGGCAGCCTTGCTGGATTTTTACCGTGCCACGCAAGACCGTGCACGCTTTGACCAAGCCCTTGTCGAGTTTTCCCATCGGTTTGAAACGGTGGCCCCCCAGTGGAGTGCCATTGGTGATGTCGCTGCCGCGCCTTCCTCGCATACGCCAGCCAGCACCCAAGACGCTACGCCACAACGTGCCAGCCGTGACTATTCCATTGGCGCCATCTGGAGCAGCCCTGCCGAGTTGAACGCAATTGCACTGGAGCATTTGCGCGATGCCATGGCCTCCAATCCCACGCCTTGGCACCTCGATTGGTCGCGGTTGGCGCGTGTTTCCGAAGATGCCATGCCGTTGATGGCGGGTCTGTTTGGCAGCCTTTGTGACGAGCCGGTAGCCTTGCGATTCAGCGGTGCCCAACAACTGGTCGACACATTGCGCACCATGATGCCGTCTGGCGATCAGACCATCAACCCCGATTGGTGGGCGATGCGGCTCAATGCGCTCAGAACCCTGCAATTGCATGACGATTTTGAGCTGGCGGCGCTGGACTATTGCGTCACCTATGAAGTGTCACCCCCCGCCTGGCAAGAGGCGCGTTGCGAATACGTTAATGTAGAAGCCGAAGAAGAAGATGCTTCGGCCACCACCATCTCGGCCGCGCATCCCGGTGGGTGGAACTCCGGTTTTGCCCAGGCGCCTACTACGCCAATAGGGCTGGACGGGTCGCAGGCGGTGAATTTGGAACTGGCTGGCAGCGTCTTGGGCGATGCCACACACGCCTTCGACGGGTTTGAGTCTGCGGAACACCGGGGTGACGGCATTGTGGTGTCTTGCAAGGGGTTGGTCCGTGTTGATTTCTCGGCCGCTGGCAGCATTCTCAATTGGGTGGCCCTGCGCGAAGCTGAAGGCTGCCACGTTCAGTTCCGTGATGTGCATCGCCTGGTCGCCGCGTTCTTCAACGTCATCGGGATCAACGAGCACGCGCGCGTGCTGCCGCGCCCCATTTAGGCATCGGCAACAAGTTGCGTTACAACTTGTGACACCTTCGGCCCGCTTTACAACGTTGGCGCGGCGAATTGCATGTGTTTGAATGCTTCTCAAGCGTTACTTTCATTGCGTGCGCTAAGTCCTTCATTTAGAACGATTTTCATGGCTTCCTGGGCTTAAAAATCGCTTCTAAGTCCTTGATTTCATTGGAAAAAATTCTCGTATGCCCTCTTGCAGGATTCACTTTTGCTGATACAGTGCAAAAAAGTGGAATTAAGTGGTGAAAAGTGTCTTAAATCGAGCTTTTCGCTGGTCAGCGCAAGAAAAGGTGGATTTTGGTGTTTCAAGGGGCTTCGTCTCTCAGTCTGGATGCAAAGGGTAGGCTCTCCGTGCCAACCCGGCACCGTGACGTCCTGAGCGCAACGGCGGCTGGCCAGCTGACCATTACCAAACACCCGCACGGCTGCCTGTTGGTGTTCCCCCGCCCCGAGTGGGAAAAATTTGCTGCCCGCATTGCAGCCTTGCCGATGGATGCCCAGTGGTGGAAGCGCATCTTTTTAGGCAATGCCATGGATGTGGAAATGGATGGCACCGGACGTGTGCTGGTTTCACCAGAGCTGCGCGAAGCCGCGAGCATTGCCAAAGGCACCGTGTTGCTCGGCATGGGTACCCACTTCGAGTTATGGGACAAGGCGACTTACGACGCCCAGGAAGCCCGGGCCATGCAGGCAGCCATGCCCGATGTCTTCAAGGACTTTTCCTTCTAAGGCCGGGCGGTGGAAACTCCATGGAACCATGCCACCGTATTGTTGAACGAAGCCGTGGATGCCTTATTCAACAATACTGCGGATCTATCTGCTCCTGAGGCCGATGGCACCTATGTGGACGCCACGTTCGGGCGCGGTGGCCACTCGCGGCTGATTCTGTCGCGCCTCTCGCCGGTGGGGCGTTTGATCGCGTTTGACCGCGACCCCGAGGCGGTCGCACAGGCCAATGCCATTCCAGACGAGCGCTTCTCCATCCGGCACGAAGCTTTTTCGCATGTGGCCGAATTGCCTGCAGCCAGTGTGGCGGGCATCTTGATGGACCTGGGTGTCAGTTCGCCCCAGATCGATAACCCAGTTCGCGGGTTCAGCTTCCGTTTCGACGGGCCGCTGGACATGCGCATGGACACCACGCGTGGAGAGAGTGTGGCGCAGTGGCTGGAGACGGCTGAAACCAATCAAATCGCGGAGGTGATACGTGAATATGGTGAAGAACGGTTTGCTGGCCCCATTGCAAAGGCGATTGTTGCTCGCCGACAGGAACGGGGCCCAATTTCAACCACCACCGAACTGGCCCAACTCGTGGCTGACACGGTCAAAACCCGCGAGCCGGGCAAGGACCCTGCAACGCGCACATTTCAGGCTTTTCGGATTTTCATCAACGCCGAGCTTGAGGAGTTGCAACACGCGTTAGAAGCGTGTTTGCACATTCTGGAGCCCGGTGGCCGCCTGGCGGTCATCAGCTTCCATTCCTTGGAAGACCGCATCGTCAAGCAGTTCATTGCGAAGCACTCCAAGGATGAGTACGACCGCCGCGCGCCCTTTGCCGCGCCCAAGGTCATGAAGCTCAAGGCCCTGGACCGTATCAAACCCAGCAAGGACGAGGTTAGCGGCAACCCGCGCTCGCGCAGCGCCATCATGCGCGTGGCACAGAGGACCACAGCTTGACCGCCGCAGGATCATCCCCAGGCGTGAAAGCCCCCTTGGGGGGCAGCGCGGCACACGCAGTGGCCAGCGTGGGGGGTATGCCTTCATGATTCGGCTCAATCTGGTGTTGTTAATGGCGGTGATGGTCAGTGCCGTCTATTTGGTCAGCGTGCAATACGACTCGCGCCGCTTGTTCACCGAGCTGGACAAGGCCAAGACCGAGGCACATCGCCTTGAGTTGGAGAACGAGCGTCTGCAAGTTGAAAAACGCGCGCAAACCACACCGGCCCGCGTGGAGCGCCTGGCGCGCGAAAAACTGCAGATGACCCAGGCCAAACCCGGCATCACCACGTACGTGACCTATGCCGAAAACTTTGTCGCCGCAGACCCGACGCCTTTGACAAAACCTGCATCCGCAGCCAGTGGAGCGGCTCGATGACACGTCGCGCAGTGCAATACACGTCGAGCCCGCTGCTGGCCAGCCGCACGCCGGTATGGCGCAGCAAGTTGGTCGTGGGTGCGATTGCCCTGGCATTTTGCGGACTTGCTGCGCGTGCGGCCTACATCCAGGTGGTTGCCAACGACTTCTTCCAGCACCAGGGCGAAGTGCGTTTCGGCAGGACGCTGGACTTGCCTTCCAACCGCGGTCGCATTCTGGACCGCAACGGTTTGATTCTGGCGTCCAGCGTGCCGTCGCCCAGCATTTGGGCGATCCCCGAAGATGTCGAGCTGGACAAGCCCACGCTGATAAAACTTGCCAAGCTGCTTGACATGCCGGTCGCCGAGCTGTCCAAGAAATTCGCCGATGAAGACAAGACATTTGTCTGGGTCAAGCGCCAGGTCGATGAGTCAGTTGCCAAGCAGGTGGCCGCACTCAATATCAAGGGCATCTACCAGCGCAAGGAATACAAGCGCCAATACCCCGAGGGCGAGTCTGCCGTGCATGTGGTGGGCTTCACCAATGTCGAAGACAAGGGCCAAGAGGGCGTTGAGCTGACCTTCAACCAGGACCTGGCCGGGCGCAATGGCTCGCGCCGTGTCATCAAGGACCGACTGGGGCAGGTGGTAGAAGACGTGGGCAACCAGATTCCGCCGGTGGATGGCAGGGACCTGCAGCTCAGTATCGACAGCAAGGTGCAGTTTTTTGCCTACCAAAAGCTGCGCGAGGCGGTGTTGGAAAACAAGGCCAAGGCCGGCAGTGTGGTGGTGCTGGACACTACTACGGGCGAAGTGCTGGCCCTGGCCAACTACCCCAGCTACAGCCCCGACAAGCGCCGCAACCTCACCGGCGAGCAGTTGCGCAACCGCGCACTGACCGACACCTTTGAGCCGGGCTCGGTGATGAAGCCGTTCACGATTGGACTTGCGCTGGAGACCGGGCGCGTCACGCCGCAGACCATCATTGACACGACACCGGGGCGCATCACGATCACCGGCTCGACGATTTCGGACTCACACCCCAACGGCGTGTTGACTGTGGAGGGCGTGATCCAGCACTCCAGCAATGTGGGCACGACCAAGATTGCGATGCAAATGCAACCCCACGAAATGTGGGAGTTGTTCACGCAAGCCGGGTTTGGACAAAAGCCGCAGATCAGTTTCCCTGGCGCGGTGTCGGGCAAACTGCGCCCCTACAAGACCTGGCGGCCGATTGAGCAAGCCACGATGTCGTATGGCTACGGTCTGTCGGCTTCGCTCTTCCAGATGGCGCGCTCTTACACCGTGTTCGCACGCGACGGCCAGATCATCCCTGTGACCTTGACCAAGAACAGCAACACTGCAATTGGCGCGCAAGTGCTGTCCGCCCGCACCGCAGGCCAGGTGCGCAAGATGCTGCAAATGGCGGCCGGGCCGGGCGGCAGCGGGCAAAAGGCGCAAACCATTGGCTTCTCCGTGGGCGGCAAAACCGGCACCGCCTATAAGCAAATTGGCAAGGGCTACGGTACCGACAAGAACCGTAAATACCGCGGTTGGTTTGTTGGCATGGCGCCCATAGACAATCCGCGCATCGTGGTGGCGGTGATGATCGACGAGCCCAGCAATGGCAAATACTTTGGTGGCGATGTTGCGGCGCCGGTATTCGCCGATACCGTGCAGCAAACCCTGCGCATTTTGGGCGTACAGCCCGATCTCTCGGTGAAACCGCAAATCGTGGCGCAAGCGGTGGAAGAGAGCTTCTGATGCAAGAACTCCACACCCCAAGCCAGGCCGCGCAGTGGCTGCGCCAGCGCGTCACCGGCACGCTGCAATCCGATAGCCGCAAGCTGGAGGCTGGTGATGGTTTCATTGCCTGGCCCGGCGCTGCGGTGGACGGGCGCCAGTTTGTAGACGCTGCACTGCAAAAGGGAGCCGTTGCGTGCTTGGTGGAGCGCGACGGTGTGGCAGCCGGGCCCCTGCAGGGTGGCGAGCGCGTGGCCAGCTACCAAGGCCTCAAGGCAGATACCGGTGCCATAGCGGCAGAATTTTTTGGTAGGCCATCGTCCGCATTGAAAGTGGTGGCCGTCACGGGGACCAATGGCAAGACATCCACGGCCTGGTGGCTGGCGCAGGCCTTGTCGGAGCTACCTGGTGACTTGGCCTTGCCCTGCGGCATGATCGGCACACTGGGCGTGGGCCGCCCACCGGCGGCAAGTGACGTGCGTGGCTTTGCATCCTCTATTAGGTCGACCGGGTTGACCACGCCTGATCCGGTGCTCTTGCAGCGGACCTTGCGCCAATTCCACGACAACGGACTGAAGGCCTGCGCAATGGAAGCGTCGTCCATTGGCATCGAAGAACAGCGCCTGTCGGGCACCCACATCGACGTGGCGGTGTTCACCAACTTTACACAAGACCATCTGGACTACCACGGAAGCATGGAGGCCTACTGGCAGTCGAAGCGGCGCCTGTTTGCCTGGCCCGGGCTGGCAGCAGCAGTCATCAATGTTGACGACGTGCAGGGCGCGGCCCTGGCCGAATCGCTCGTCGCATCGGGTATCGACGTGTGGAGCACATCTTGCCTGCGGCCTTCCCGTTTGCAAGCGCGTGCCATTGCGTACGGCACCCAGGGCCTGCGCTTTGAAGTGGTCGAAGACGGTGTGGCCTCGGTTCTGCAAACCCGCACCATTGGCACCTACAACGTATCCAACCTGCTGGGTGTGATAGGCGCCATGCGTGCCCTGGGTGTGCCTCTGAATGCCGCTGTGCAAGCTTGCAGCGCGCTGCACCCGGTACCGGGCCGTATGGAGTGCCTGGGAGGTACTGCGGAGCCTCTGGTGGCCGTGGACTATGCGCATACACCCGACGCGCTGAGCCAGGCGCTTTCAGCACTGCGGCCTTTGGCTGTTCAGCGTGCGGGCCGCCTGTGGTGCGTCTTCGGCTGTGGTGGCGACCGCGACACCTCCAAGCGCCCCCTGATGGGTGCTATCGCCGCGCAAAAGGCCGACGTTGTGGTGGTCACCAGCGACAACCCGCGCGGTGAAAAGGCGGAGTCCATCATTGCGCAAATTTTGTTGGGCTTGCCACCGTGCCAAAAGGTTGATGTGCAACTCGACCGATCGCTGGCGATCGCCGATACGGTCGCGCGGGCCGCCGCCAACGATGTGGTGCTGTTGGCAGGCAAGGGCCACGAGGAGACTCAAGAGATTGCCGGTGTCAAACACATTTTCTCTGACCGCGCGCACGCGCAGCAAGCTTTGCAAAAGCGCCCTGTGAGTAAAGCGGAGGCCCCGGCATGAACGATATGCTGCGTGTGAGCCAGGTCGCCCAGTGGCTCAATGGGGCACGCCTGCACGGCGATGGTTCCGCCTGGATTGGCCGCGTCCACACCGACACGCGCACCCTGAAGCCCGGTGATTTGTTCGTTGCACTCAAAGGCGAGCGCTTTGACGCGAATGCCTTCCTGCTGGAGGCGCAGCAGCGTGGCGCAGTGGCGGCTCTGTGCCACCCCGGTGCCGACCGTGGGGGCTTGACCACGATGGCCTGCATCGCGGTGTCTGATACGCGTCTGGCACTGGGTGCGCTGGCCCGGGCCTGGCGCGCGCAGTTCACGTTACCGGTCATTGCCGTCACGGGCAGCAACGGCAAGACCACCGTGACGCAGATGCTGGCGTCCATTCTGGCCACATTCCGGCCCGAGGGCCGATCGCTGGCCACACGCGGTAATCTGAACAATGACATCGGCGTTCCGCTGACGCTGCTGCGCCTGCGCAAGGAGCACCAGATTGCGGTTGTCGAACTGGGTATGAACCACCCCGGTGAAATCGCCACGCTGGCTGCCATGGTGCAACCCACGGTGGCGCTGGTTAACAACGCGCAGCGCGAGCATTTGGAATTTATGCACACCGTGCAGGCCGTGGCTGAGGAAAACGGAAACGTGATCGCCGCGCTGGGCCCCCACGGGGTTGCGGTGTTCCCCCGTGACGATGACTACACGACGGTCTGGCAAAAGCTGGCGGGCGCGCGCCGTGCGGCTACTTTTGCTTTGGGCAATGAAGCCGGACCCGATGCACTGGCCTGTGTGCAAGCGCACTGGTCCAGCGGCGCATGGCAGGTCGATGCACGGGGCATGGACTGTGCGTTGCACTACCGGCTGGCCATTGCCGGGCGGCACAACGTCAAGAACTCTTTGGCTGCCGCTGCGGCCGCATTGTCGGCTGGTGTGCCAGTGGCCGCTGTGGTCCAGGGGCTGCAAGATTTCGAGCCCGTCAAAGGGCGTTCCAAGGCATGGCTGTTGTCCGTTGGCGGGCGCGAGGTCACGCTGGTGGATGACACTTACAACGCCAACCCCGATTCTGTGCGCGCCGCCATCGATGTGCTGGCCGACCTGCCCGGCCCGCGGGTGCTGGTGCTCGGCGACATGGGTGAAGTAGGTCAACAGGGCCCCGAGTTCCATGCCGAGGCCGGTCGTTACGCCCAAGCCAAAGGCATAGAGCATCTGTTGACGCTGGGCGAGTTGGCGCAGGTCGCCAGTGGCTGCTTTGACGGCGCGCAGCATTGCGATGCTGTCGAATCGTTGTTGGAGCGTCTGCAGGCATTGCTGCCCAACGTGCACAGTGTGGTGGTTAAAGGTTCGCGCTTCATGCGCATGGAGCGGGTGGTGCAGACGCTGCAAACCTTGGCGGTTGGAACCTCCGCCGCACGACCAGAGGGGCCGCACCATGCAGTTTGATTTTTCGTTCGGAGTGTTGCCATGTTGATGAGTCTGGCCCAATGGTTGCAAACCCAGTCGCCAGAGTTCGGCTACTTCAGGGTGTTCCAGTACCTGACCTTTCGGGCGGTGATGGCCGCGTTGACCGCGCTGATCATTGGTTTGGCGGCGGGCCCCTATGTCATTCGGCGCTTGCGTGAGCTCAAGATCGGCCAGCCCATCCGTGGCTATGGCATGGAGACACACCAGGTCAAGAGCGGTACACCCACCATGGGCGGCGTGCTAATCTTGCTGTCCATCGCCGTTTCCACGCTGCTATGGGTGGACCTGAGCAACCGCTTTGTGTGGATCGTGCTGCTCGTCACGTTGGGCTTTGGTGCCATTGGCTGGGCCGATGATTGGCGCAAGGTGGTGCGCAAAGACCCCGAAGGCATGCGCTCGGGAGAGAAGTATTTCTGGCAGTCGGTCATCGGCCTGCTGGCGGCGTTGTATCTGGTTTTCAGCATTTCCGAGAACTCCAACCTGCGTGTGTTGGAATTGTTCTTGAATTGGGTCGCGTCCGGCTTTGATGTCAGTCTGCCACCCAAGGCCGGCTTGCTCTTGCCCTTTATCAAAGAGGTCAGCTACCCGCTGGGCGTGTTGGGCTTTGTGGTGTTGACCTACCTGGTCATTGTGGGTTCCAGCAACGCGGTCAACCTGACCGATGGTCTGGACGGCCTGGCCATCATGCCGGTCGTCATGGTGGGCTCGGCCCTGGGTGTGTTTGCCTATGTCACGGGCAGTGCGGTGTACTCCAAGTACCTGTTCTTTCCGCATATTCCGGGCTCGGGTGAACTGATGATATTTTGCGCCGCTATGGCTGGTGCTGGCCTGGCATTTTTGTGGTTCAACACCCACCCGGCTCAGGTGTTCATGGGTGACGTCGGTGCGCTGGCCTTGGGAGCAGCGCTGGGCACCATTGCGATCATTGTGCGCCAGGAAATTGTGCTGGCCATCATGGGCGGCATCTTTGTCGCCGAAGCCCTGTCGGTGATGCTGCAGGTGAGCTACTTCAAATACACCAAGAGGAAATTCGGCGAGGGCCGTCGTCTGCTGAAAATGGCGCCGCTGCACCACCATTTCGAGAAAAATGGCTGGAAAGAAACGCAGGTGGTCGTGCGCTTCTGGATCATCACCATGTTGCTATGCCTGGTGGGGCTGTCCACCCTGAAGTTGCGATGAACCCCCACGATCCTCTTGCCCCTCGCCAGGACGCAGCGCCAGCACCCGAAGGCGTTGAGGAGCCGCGCGTGCAAGAAGATCCCGCTGTGGAGCACGAGGCCGAGGCAGGTGCTGGCGAACCTCCCATCGGGCAAGCTGCGCCCCTAGACTCACCGGCCGAAGCGGTAGTCGCAGTCCGTACGCTGCCCACCACCTTGACAGCGGCCAGCGATGCGGCAGCCTTTGTGGCCCAGATATTCGCTGAAACCCAGGCCGAGCAAGCTGCGCCGGTCCGGGGCCTTGCCATCGCCGGGCGGGTGCTGGAAAAGACGGAGGCCGACGCTGCAGCAGACGTCAGCCGCGCGGACGCACCCTTGCAGCCCCTGCTGGACGAGAACATTCTCATCCTGGGTTTGGGCGCTTCTGGCTTGGCCATGGTCCGCTGGTGTGTGCGTTGCGGTGCGGCCAGTGTGACCGTGGCCGACACGCGCGAGGCACCTCCCCAGCTGGCGAAGTTGCAGCAAGAGTTGCCGCAGGTGCGCTTTGTCGCAGGCGGGTTTGATGCAAGTTTGGTTGACGGACGCAACCTGCATGCGGTGTACCGTTCGCCGGGCCTGAGTCCTGAGGTCATTGCTCCTGTTTTGATAGCTTCTCAGGCAATTGGTGCGAGGTCTGGCGGTGAATTAAACCTATATGCCATGGCGCTGAAGGCCTTGCGCACGGGTCGTGGCTACGCCCCGGCGGTGCTGGCGATTACGGGCACCAATGGCAAGACCACGGTAACTTCGCTCACCGGTCAACTCATAGCCCATGCGGGTAAGTCGGTGGCGGTGGCGGGCAATATCGGCCCCACCTTGTTGGACACTCTGGCTGCGCATTTGGATACCGATACCTTGCCAGAGGTTTGGGTGCTGGAGTTGTCCAGCTTCCAGCTGGATGGGGTTACGGATTTCGAACCCACGGCCGCCGTTGTTCTCAATGTGACGCAGGACCATTTGGACTGGCACGGCAGTATGGAGGCCTATGCACAGGCCAAGGCCCGTATTTTTGGTGCGAACGGTCTGATGGTGCTCAACCGCGACGATGCGACAGTCATGGCCATGTTGGGCTACGCCGGGCCGCTCCAAGGTGCGAAGGGCCCCTCGGGGGGCAGCGCAGTACGCGCAAAGCTGCAAAAGCCGGTTGACCGTGCGCACACCACTTTTGGCATCGACATGCCGCAGCGCCCGGGTGACTTCGGAATTGAAGAAGTCAATGGCATGGTATGGCTGGTGCGCGCGCTGGAGGCCGACGAGACCAAGCGCAAGCGCAAGGAAGCGTTGGATGAGTTGTACTTCCAGCGCCTGATGCCGGCCGACGTGTTGCGCATACGCGGACGACACAATGCCAGCAATGCGCTGGCCGCGCTGGCCCTGTGCGCGGCCGCCGGTTGTTCGCTGGCGCCCATTCTGTTTGGCCTGCGTGAATACCGGGGTGAGCCGCATCGCGTGGAGCCTGTCGGTATCTTGAACGACGTTGAGTTCTTTGACGACAGCAAGGGCACCAACGTGGGCGCTACCGTCGCAGCCTTGCAAGGCCTGGGTGCTGACCGCAAGATTGTGCTGATCCTGGGCGGCGAGGGCAAGGGCCAGGACTTTGCACCACTTGCCGCGCCGATTGCCCGCTATGCCCGTGCCGTGGTCTTGATGGGCCGTGATGCACCGTTGATTCGCCAGGCGCTTGAAGGTGTAGATGTGCCACGGGTGGACGCCGCATCCATGGCCGCCGCAGTTGCGCACGCCAACCAGCTCGCCCATGCAGGCGACGCGGTGTTGATGTCACCGGCCTGCGCCAGCTTCGACATGTTTGACAACTACGAGCACCGCGCCCGCGCATTTTGCGCCGCAGTGCAAGAGCTGGCCTTGGCCGCGGGCGTGGACCTGGAGGGCACGGCATGAGCGCCGCACCTATGGGCGCCTGGGCCCAGTCCGTCTCCAACTGGTTCTCCGCCCGGAAGTCGCCTGACGCAACGGCGCTGCCGGTACGCCTGGGCGGGCGCGGGTCGTTCGCCGCCACCACGTCGGCGCCACAGGTGCGCGGCTTCGACCAGCCCTTGGCCTGGGTCGTCGTGGCGCTGCTGATGTGGGGCCTTGTCATGGTGTATTCAGCCTCGATCGCCATGCCCGACAACCCCAAGTTTGCCAAGTACACCCACACCTATTTTCTGCTGCGCCATGCGATGTGGGTGGTCATGTCCTTTGTCGCTGCGCTGATCGCGTTCCAGATGCCCGTGGCAACGTGGGAGAAATATGCACCGTGGCTCTTTATCTCGTCGTTGGTGCTGCTGATTGCCGTGCTGATCCCTGGTGTGGGCAAGGTGGTCTATGGTGCGCGGCGCTGGATTTCCATGGGGCCGCTGAGCTTCCAGCCCTCGGAGCTGGCCAAGTTTGCCGTACTCCTGTATGCGGCAGATTACATGGTGCGCAAGATGGACGTCAAAGAGCGGTTCTTCCGCGCCGTGCTGCCGATGGGCGCAGCGGTTGCCATCGTGGGCCTGCTGCTGCTGGCCGAGCCCGACATGGGTGCTTTCATGGTGATTGCCGTGATTGCCATGGGCATCCTGTTTTTAGGAGGCGTGAACGCCCGGATGTTCTTCTTGATCGCTACCGTGCTGGTCGTGGCATTCAGTCTGATGATTGCGTTGTCCGAATGGCGCCGCGAACGCATCTTTGCCTACCTGAACCCCTGGGACGAAAAGCTGACGCTGGGCAAAGGCTACCAGTTGTCCCACTCGCTGATCGCCATTGGCCGTGGCGAGATTTTTGGCGTCGGCCTGGGTGGCAGCGTGGAGAAGCTGCACTGGCTGCCCGAGGCCCACACCGACTTCCTGCTGGCCGTCATCGGTGAAGAGTTCGGCCTGGTGGGCGTCGTGATCGTCATCTCCCTGTTCCTGTGGCTGACCCGGCGAATCATGCACATCGGCCGCCAGGCCATCGCGCTAGACCGTGTGTTTGCGGGGCTGGTGGCGCAGGGCGTGGGTATCTGGATGGGCTTTCAGTCCTTTATCAACATGGGTGTGAACCTGGGGGCCTTGCCCACCAAGGGTTTGACGTTGCCGCTGATGAGCTACGGAGGCTCCGCCATTCTGGTCAACATGGTTGCCATTGCAGTGGTCTTGCGTATCGACTTTGAGAATCGGCAGTTGATGCATGGGGGGCGTGTATGAGCACCCAACACATGAACGCCGCCGGGCCGTCCCAAGGCGTCAAGGACCCTTTGGGGGGCAGCGCAGTACGCGAAGCGACAAGCGTGGGGGCCACAGCTCTCGCCGCCGGGCCGTCCCAAGGCGTCAAGTACCCTTTGGGGGGCAGCGCAGTACGCGAAGCGACCAGCGTGGGGGTGCATAGCCGTTGTGCACTGATCATGGCGGGCGGCACGGGGGGGCACATCTTCCCTGGCTTGGCCGTTGCGCAAGCTTTGCGCGAACGCGGCTGGCGTGTGCACTGGCTGGGCGCCCCTCAGAGCATGGAAAGCCGTTTGGTACCAGCCAAAGGTTTTCCTCTGGAAACTGTCAAATTCTCCGGCGTGCGCGGCAAAGGGCTGCGCACCTTGGTCGCGTTGCCGCTGCGCCTGGTGCGCGCCATGTGGCAAAGCGCGAAAGTGCTGCGCCGGGTCAAACCCGATGTATTGGTGGGGCTGGGTGGCTACATCACACTGCCCGGCGGTGTCATGGGTGCGTTGATGGGCAAACCGCTGGTGTTGCATGAGCAGAACTCCATCGCTGGCGTGGCCAACAAAACCCTGGCACTGGTGGCGTATCGCGTCTTTACCGCGTTTCCCGAAGTCATCTCCAAAGCCCAGTGGGTCGGTAATCCCTTGCGCGCCGAATTCATGCACCAGCCCTCGCCCGAACAGCGCTTCGCCGGGCGCAGCGGCCCCTTGCGGGTGCTGGTGGTGGGTGGCAGTCTGGGTGCCCGTGCGCTGAACGCGGTAGTGCCCAAAGCGCTGGCGCTGATACCCGCCAACGAACGCCCCATCGTGACCCACCAGAGTGGCGCAAAACAGCTCGAAGAGCTGCGCCGCAACTACGCCGACGTGGGAATAGCGGTGACCGTGAGCGCCCCCGGGCCGTCCCAAGACGCGATGGCCCCGGACCTAAGCGAGCCCTTCGGTAGTGGGGCCAGCGTCATCCATGAAGCGACCGGCCGGGAGGTCACTATTACGCCCTTCATCGACGATACGGCCCAGGCCTTTGCCGATGCGGATTGGGTGATCTGCCGCGCCGGTGCCAGCACCGTAACCGAGATCGCGGCAGTGGGTGCGGCCGCGCTGTTCGTGCCCTTCCCGTCGGCGGTGGACGACCACCAGACGCACAACGCCCGTTTTTTGGTGGACCAGGGTGGCGGCTGGCTGGTACCGCAGCGCGAGCTGACAGCACAGCTGTTGGCCGATATGCTACAAAAAACAGAGCGCTCTACGCTGTTGTCACGAGGGCTGGCTGCCCAAAGAATGCAAAGGGTTGGTGCCACGGATGCCGTGGTAGCCGCCTGCGAGGAACTGTGCCCATGAAGCACGCCATCAAACACATTCATTTCGTCGGCGTGGGCGGCTCCGGTATGTCTGGCATCGCGGAGGTGCTGTGCAACCTGGGCTACGCGATCTCGGGCTCGGACCTCTCCGACAGCGCAACGCTTAAACGCCTGGCCAGCCTGGGCGTCAAGACGTTTGTGGGCCATTCCAGCGAAAATGTTGAGGGCGCGGACGCCGTCGTCACCTCCACTGCCGTGCACAGCGACAACCCCGAGGTGCTCAAGGCCCGTGAGATGCGCATCCCCATCGTGCCGCGTGCGCTGATGCTGGCCGAGCTGATGCGGCTCAAGCAAGGCATTGCCATTGCCGGAACGCACGGCAAGACGACGACCACCAGCCTGGTTGCGAGTGTGCTGGCCGAGGCCGGACTGGACCCCACCTTTGTGATCGGTGGGCGCCTCAACAGCGCTGGTGCCAATGCGCGGCTGGGCAGCGGTGACTACATCGTCGTCGAGGCAGACGAGTCGGACGCGTCCTTCCTGAACCTGCTGCCCATCATGGCCGTGGTGACGAATATAGATGCCGATCACATGGAAACCTATGGCCAGGACTTTGGCCGGCTCAAAAAAGCCTTTGTCGATTTCCTGCACCGCATGCCCTTCTATGGCGTGGCGATTTTGTGCACCGACGACGTGGCCGTACAAGAGATACTGGACCAGGTCACCTGCTCCGTCACCAGCTACGGCTTCAACGAGCAAGCGCAGGTGCGCGCCATTAACGTGCGCGCAGTGGAGGGCCAGATGCACTTCACCGTGCAGCGACGCAATGGCGTCGTGCTGCCCGACATGGACGTGGTGCTGAACCTCCCGGGCCTGCACAACGTGCTCAACGCGCTGTCCGCAATCGCCGTGGCGGCGGAACTGAATATTGCCGACCCGGCAGTGCAAAAGGCCTTGCGCGAATTCAAAGGTGTGGGCCGCCGCTTCCAGCGCTATGGAGATCTACCCCTCGCGCGCGGTGGCATTGCCACCGTTATCGACGACTACGGTCACCACCCGGTGGAAATGGCGGCCACACTGGCCGCCGCGCGCGGTGCGTTCCCCGGGCGACGTCTGGTGCTGGCGTTTCAGCCGCACCGCTTTACCCGCACGCGCGATTGTTTTGAAGACTTCGTCAAGGTGATGGGACAGGCCGACTCGGTGCTGTTGGGCGAGGTCTATGCCGCCGGCGAAGCGCCCATCGTGGCCGCCGACGGCCGCGCACTGGCACGCGCCCTGCGTATCGCCGGCAAGGTGGGGCCGATCTTTGTCGACGACATTGCCGACATGCCGCAGGCCATCGTGGACAACGCGCTGGCGGGCGATGTGATCCTGTGCATGGGTGCAGGGTCCATCGGTGCGGTGCCTGGCAAAGTTGTCGATATGCTACAAATAAATGAGCATGTTACGCAGGAGGGACGAGGGCTATGAGCCAGTTGAATCAACAGGGCGCGTTTGGTAAAGTGGCCGTGCTGATGGGCGGGGACTCCAGCGAACGCGAGGTTTCGCTGATGTCGGGTGCGGGCGTGCTGGCGGCGTTGTTGTCCAAGGGTGTGGACGCCCATGCATTCGATCCGGCCGAGCGTGATTTGTCTGAACTCAAACGCGAAGGCTTCGCGCGCTGCTTCATCGCGCTGCACGGCCGCTTGGGTGAGGGTGGTGCGGTGCAAGGCGCGCTGGAGTTGCTGGGCATTCCCTACACCGGCTCGGGCGTCATGGCCTCCAGCGTTGCGATGGACAAGGTCATGACCAAGCGCATCTGGCTGGCCGAAGGCATCCCCACACCGCGCTACCAGTTGCTGCGCAGTGGCGCGTATGACCGGCGCCAGGTCATTGAAGTGCCGGACGCGCTGGGCTTGCCCGTCATCGTCAAGCCTGCACATGAAGGATCGTCGTTTGGCGTCACCAAGGTGGTTGGCTATTCCGGTATGGCCGACGCGGTGGAGGCTGCCGGCAAGCTGGACCCGGACATTCTGTGTGAAGAGTGCATCGAAGGCGACGAAGTGACCTGCCCGGTGCTGGGCAATGGCGACAACGCCCGTGCGTTGCCGGTGATCCGCATCGTCGCACCCGATGGCAACTACGACTACCAGAACAAATACTTCACCGACACCACCCAGTACCTGGTGCCCTGCGGCTTGCCTGCAGGAGAAGAAGAGGCCATTCAGGCGCTGGTGCTCAAGGCCTACCGCGTGCTCAATTGCCGGGGTTGGGGCCGGGCAGACGTGATGATTGACGGCAAGACCCGCAGGCCATACCTGCTGGAAATCAATACCTCGCCCGGCATGACCAGCCATTCACTGGTGCCCAAGTCGGCACGGGCGGCCGGTATCAGTTACGAAGACCTGTGCGTACATCTTTTGTCAACTGCGGCGCTGGATGTGGGGAGTTCTGCATGAACATGAACGCCGCCGGACCGCTCTTGGGCGCTAGGGATCCCTCGGGGGTCAGCGCAGCACACGCAGTGGCACGCGTGGGGGCTCTATGACCGCTGCCGTAGCCACGCCACTTGACGTCAAGCTGATGAACCTGACCGCGACGGTCTTGTTCGTGGCTGCGCTCGTTCTCATTGGCATGGCTGCGGCGCGTTGGGCCGCGCGCTTGTCGCTATTCGATATCAAGGGCATCGTGGTGAGTGGAGACGTCAGCCACAACAACGCAGTCACGCTGCGGGCCAACGTGGCGCCGCGCCTGTCTGGCACCTTCTTCAGTGTGGACCTGCCGCGTGTACGGGCCGCGTTTGAGGCCGTGCCCTGGGTGCGCCAGGCTACGGTACGGCGCGAATTTCCCAACAGCCTGCATGTGGTGCTGCAGGAGCACCACGCCGTGGCCTATTGGGGCAGCGAGGGCGAGCCGCGCCTGATCAACAACTTTGGTGAAGTGTTCGAGGCCAATGTCGGCGAGGTAGAGCAGGACACCCTCCCGCGTCTCAACGGCCCGCAAGGCCAGAGCATTGAGGTCTTGACGATGTACCGGACCGTGGAGCCCTTGTTCGCACAATTGGACATGCTGGTGGATGAGTTGGAGCTCTCCAACGGAGGTAGCTGGCGGGTGCAGTTGGACACCGGTGCGGGCATTGAGTTGGGCAGGGGCAGTGCTGCGGATGTGACGGCGCGCGTACGGCGTTTTTTGCAAACCCTCACGCAGGTCACGTCTCGCTACGGCCGGCGGGCTGAAGCATTGGAATCGGCAGATTTGCGGCATGACAACGGCTACGCGATCCGCTTGCGCGGCGTGAGCACGACGGCCGCTGTGGTCCCCAAGAAATAGCGAAAGACGAAACAGCAGGACTCCATATGGCAAAAGAATACAAAGACCTGGTCGTAGGACTGGACATCGGAACCCACAAAGTAATGGTGGTGGTGGCCGAGGTGTTGCACGGCGGCGAGCTCAAACTGGCTGGCCTGGGTGTCGCGCCCAGTAATGGCATCAAGCGGGGCGTCGTCGTGAACATCGACGCCACGGTGCAGAGCATCCAGCAGGCGCTGCGCGAGGCCGAGCTGATGGCTGATTGCAAGATCACCCGGGTCTACACCGGCATCACCGGCAGCCACATACGGGGCATCAACTCCAGCGGCATGGTGGCGGTGAAAGACCGTGAGGTGAACCAGGCCGATATCACGCGTGTGGTGGAGACAGCCAAGGCGATAAACATATCTACCGACCAGCGCCTGCTGTTGGTAGAGCCGCAAGAGTTCATTATTGACGGACAGGATGTACGCGACCCCATCGGCATGAGTGGCATTCGCCTGGAGGCCAAGGTCCATATCGTGACCGGTGCGCAGAGTGCGGCCGAGAACATCATCAAGTGCGTGCGCCGTTGTGGCCTGGAGGTGGAGCAGTTGATGCTGAACCCGCTGGCCAGCAGCCTGTCGGTGCTGACGGAAGACGAACGCGAACTGGGCGTGGCGCTGGTGGACATTGGTGCCGGCACGACCGATATCGCCATCTTCACCAACGGTGCTATCCGCCACACGGCTGTGATCCCGATTGCCGGTGACCTGATCACCAGCGACATTGCCATGGCCCTGCGCACACCGACCAAGGACGCAGAAGACATCAAGGTCGAGAGCGGCCATGCCAAGCAATTGCTGGTGGACCCCGAAACCCAGGTGGAAGTGCCAGGACTGGGCGACCGTGGCCCGCGCATGCTGAGCCGCCAGGCGCTGGCCGGTGTGATTGAGCCTCGCATCGAAGAGATTTTCTCGCTGGTCAACCAGGTCATGCGCGAGTCCGGCTACGAGGAAGTCTTGTCGTCGGGCATCGTACTGACGGGCGGCAGTTGCATCATGCCCGGTATGGTGGAGCTGGGCGAGGACATCTTCCTCAAACCCGTGCGCCGTGGCATACCCAAATACTCCAGCGCGCTGGCCGACATGGTTGCCCAGCCGCGCGCCGCCACCGTGATGGGTCTGCTTGAAGAGGCCCGCGTAGCCCGCATGCGCGGATACAAGGTGGCGCAGAAAAATGGCTCGATGAAAACTGCTTTTGGATCAGTCAAAGACTGGTTCATCGGGAACTTCTGACCATGGAACACAAGATGTGGCTAGCACGGGGCAGCCCGCATTGGCGATGGCGGTGCGTGGACCCGCCTTCGCGGGCAGGTCCCAGCCTTTTGACCAAACACATTGCATCGATTTACTGTATTGAAGAAACCCAAGGAGATAAACATGGCCATCGAAATGATTGAAGAAGAAACGTTTAACCAAGGTACGCAGATCAAGGTTATTGGCGTGGGCGGCGGCGGCGGCAATGCTGTTGAGCACATGATCTTCTCCAGCGTGGGAGGCGTTGAGTTCATCACCGCCAACACCGATTCGCAAGCGCTGAGCCGTAGCACCGCGCACAAGACCATTCAGCTCGGCGCTGGTGGCCTGGGCGCGGGCAGCAAGCCCGACAAGGGGCGTGAGGCGGCTGTGTTGGCCGAGGCCGACATCCGCGCCGCGATTGAAGGTGCACACATGCTGTTCATCACCGCAGGTATGGGGGGTGGAACGGGCACTGGTGCGGCTCCCGTTATTGCCCGCGTGGCAAAGGAGATGGGCATCTTGACCGTAGGCGTGGTCACCAAGCCGTTTGACTTCGAGGGCGGTCGCCGCATGAGCAATGCAGATGCTGGTCTGATGGAGCTGGAAGCCAATGTCGATTCGTTGATCGTGGTGCTGAACGAAAAGTTGCTCGACGTGTTGGGTGACGACGTGTCGCAGGATGAAGCCTTTGCGCATGCCAACGACGTGCTGAAAAACGCCGTCGGTGGCATTGCCGAAATCATCAACGTGCCCGGCCACGTCAACGTCGACTTTGAAGACGTTCGCACCGTGATGGGTGAGCCCGGCAAGGCGATGATGGGAACAGCATTGGCCAATGGCCCAGACCGTGCACGTATCGCTGCCGAGCAGGCAGTGGCTTGCCCGCTGCTCGAAGGCATCGACCTGTCCGGCGCCAAGGGCGTGCTGGTGCTGATCACGGCAGCCAAGGGCTCGCTCAAATTGAGCGAATCCAAGCTGGCCATGAACACCATCCGCGCGTACGCATCGCCCGATGCGCATGTCATTTACGGCACGGCCTATGACGACGCGTTGGGAGACGACATCCGCGTGACTGTGGTGGCTACCGGTCTGAGCCGCCAGGGCGTGCGCCGCAATGCGCCACCGTTGCAAGTGCTGCGCACCGGTACCGACAACGTTCCCTTTCACGTTCCAACGCTCAATACGCCGCTCAACGGCGCAAACAGTGGTGGGGGCGCATCGATGGGTTCGGCGCAACCTGACTATGCCGGTATGGGTACGCCAGCGGTCTGGCGCGGCCGCACCTCGGCCGCCGCCAAGGTGGATGCCTTGTCCAACGGTGGCATGGACGACTACGAAATCCCTGCGTTCCTTCGGAAACAGGCAGACTAGTAAAATCGCAGGGTGCTACAACAAAGAACCCTCAAGTCCCTGACCCGCGCCGTGGGGGTAGGGCTGCATAGCGGGCAGCGGGTGGAACTGACCCTTCGGCCTGCGCAGCCTGACACCGGCATTGTGTTCCGACGCATCGATCTGCCGGTGCCGGTGGACATTCCGGTGTCAGCGCTGTCGGTGACCGATACGCGCATGGCGTCCACGATCTCCAATGGTGATGCCAAGGTGCAGACGATTGAACACCTGATGTCGGCTTGCGCTGGTTTGGGGTTGGACAATCTGTACGTAGACATCACGGCCGAAGAGATTCCGATTCTGGACGGCTCGGCAGCTTCTTTCGTGTTTTTGTTGCAGAGCGCCGGGATCGAATTACAGAACGCGCCCAAGCGCTTCATGCGGGTCAAACATGCCGTCGAAGTGCGCGAAGGCGTGGGCGCCAACCTCAAATGGGCACGGCTGGAGCCTTTCAGGGGCTACAAGCTCAGCTTTGAAATCGTGTTCGACCACCCTGCGGTGGACGCCACTGGACAACGGGTGGAGTTCGATATGGGTACGGACTCCTATTCACGTGACATCGCCCGCGCGCGCACCTTTGGCTTCACCAAAGATGTGGAGATGATGCGCACCAACGGGCTGGCTCTGGGCGGGGGTCTGGACAATGCCATCGTCATGGACGACTACAAGGTGCTCAATGCCGAAGGCCTGCGCTATGACGACGAATTCGTCAAACACAAGCTGCTTGATGCAATCGGCGATCTTTACTGCGTGGGCAAGCCGCTGTTGGCCAGCTACAGCGCCTTCCGTTCAGGCCATGCGCTGAACAACAAGCTGTTGCGGGAGCTGTTGGCACACAAGGACGCTTGGGAGCTGGTCAGCTTCGAGGACGAAAGCCAAGCCCCTGCTGGGTTTGCCGAACTGGCACCTGCCTGGTAGTTCGGGCCACGCCTTTAACGGCTACGACCCCCCTTGTAATTGCCGCCAATCTTGCCGCCCAGGCCGCTGGCTTGCGCCAGCCTTGCCATGGCGCCCCCCGCATGGGCATGGGTGATGGCCAGGCCCAACGCGTCAGCGGCGTCCGGGCCTGGCAGGCCGGGCAGGTTCAGCAGGCGCTGCACCATGGACTGCACCTGTGTTTTGTCGGCCCTGCCGTAACCGACCACGGCCTGCTTCATCTGCAACGCGGTGTACTCGGCCACTTGCAAGTCGGTGGACACCAGTGCGGTGATGCAAGCCCCGCGTGCCTGGCCCAGCAACAGCGTGGACTGCGGGTTTACGTTGACGAACACGATCTCCACCGAGGCGCAGTCGGGGCTGTAGCGTTGCACCACCTCGCGTATCCCGTCAAAGAGCACCTTCAGGCGCTGCGGCAATTCGCCCACCGCCAGGTGCTGCGTGCTGATGGTGCCGCTGGTCACATAGGTCAGCGCCGAACCTTGCACGTCGATCACGCCAAAGCCCGTGGTGCGCAACCCCGGATCGATACCTAGTATTCGCATGCTATCATTTTGGTAGCTGTATACGCAATAAATACGAGGGCTGGCGCCATATTAAATGTTGAAGTACCAGCGTGCCGAGTGGAAGAAGACGGGTGCGGCAAAGCACAGTGCATCCACGCGGTCTAGCAACCCACCGGCGCCGGTGACCGACTGACCCTCTTCACCCCAGTTGGGTATGCCACGGTCGCGCTTGAGCGCCTTCATAACCAAGTGGCCCAGAGAGCCCGCCACGCAGGCGACAAAAGCCGCTGCGAAAGCCGTGCCCGGAACCCAAGGCGTAATGCCCGCCAGCAGCGCGCCCAAAAGACTTCCGGCAGCCACACCAATGCCCCAGCTGCGCCAGTTAAAGCTCTTGCTGATGGCCGGTGCGACCGGTGGGCGTTGCAACTTGCGCGATGCAAAGTGTTGCGTCACCATGCACACCTGCACCACTATCACCAAGAAGAACACGAGGAAAGCACTGCGGTTGTCGTAGCCGGGAAACTTCAACAGCAGCAGTGCCGGCACATGGCTCATGCCATAGATGCAGACCATGATGCCCCACTGCAGTTTGGCGTTGCGCTCCAAAAAACGCAGCGGGTCGTTCGCCAGTGCACTAGTCAGCGGCAACGCCAAGAACACGTACACAGGAATGAACACCGAGAACATGTCAAAGTGGCGGCTCGCAATCAACCAGTACTGTACCGGCAGCACCACAAAAAATGCCAAAACCAGGCTGCGGTGGTCGCCAAGGCGCGTGGGTGACAGTGTCAAAAATTCGCGCAAAGAAAAGAACGACACAAAACCAAACAGCGTCAGCGCCACCCAGTCACCGGTCACCCAGCCTATCCAGAATACCAGCACCATCAGCCAACTGGTGCGGATGATGGCCGACACACTCTGCAGCTCCTTGCGCCAGGCCTCGGCATGGGGCGCGTCCCCGTGGTCACGCACCGACAGCAAAAAGGTGGCCGCGCTGGCCATCACCAACAGGCCGAAGACGATAACAAACAGCGCGCCAATCTGCTGCGTGGGTGTCAGGTTCTTGAGGTAATAGTAGACATCGAACATGGCGTTGTTTCCTCAGACGTCGCGCAGCGCCACTACGGCGGCGCGGGCGCGTTCCAGAAACACGCGGCGGTCTTCACCAGCTTGCAACTGCATCGGGGTGCCAAACGTTACCGAGCACAACACCGGCACCGGCACTACCTCGCCCTTGGGCAACACGTGCTGCACATTGTTGATCCAGGCCGGTACCAAAACCACGTTGGGGCACTTCAGCGCCAGGTTGTACAAGCCGGCCTTGAACGGCTGCGGGTCGCCAGTGAAACCGCGCGTGCCTTCGGGGAACAGAATAATGGAATCGCCATTGGCCAGCGCATCGAACAGCGGCTCTAGCGGGTCTTCGTCACTGGTGCGGTCGCGCGACACATAAATCACATTGAACACCGCCGTGGTCAGCCATTGTTTGAAAGGCGTTTTCGTCCAGTAATCTTTGGCAGCAATGGCGCGGGTTACCGCACGCAGCTCCTGCGGCAGGGCCGCCCAGATCATCACCAGGTCGGCATGGCTTTGGTGGTTGGCAAAATAGATGCGCTGCTCGGCCTTAGGCGGACAGCCATGCCAACGCGCCTGCGAGCCGGTCAGCACCCGTATCAGGCCCAGCAGAAGGTAACTCATGATCTTGGCTAGCATGGGCTGGATGATACAGAGCGGTTGGGGCCGTTTGCGTGACAGTTGGGTTGGCGCTGGATGCGGAGCCTGGGTGCTCTGCGCCGTTCGTGTCCCCCGCGCTGCGCGCTCCTCCTTTACCTCACTTTGCAGAACACCCAGCCCCCGCATCCGAGGGGTTGGTGCGCTGAGGTTTAGTGAGTCAGGATAGCCCAGTCTCAAATTGAGTCCGAATTTAGGCTCTTCGTTAATTTCACTGTGATTTTTTCCTCAAGCCCAACCCAAATCCAACTTGCCGCAATGAAACAAAATCCTTGCGCGGTAGTTGGTGAAATTACGAAACCCACGGGCATTGGCCTTGATGAGTTGAATGGCG
>JANXVI010000068.1 GCA_025351745.1 Rhodoferax sp. | reverse complement strand
TCCCACTGGTTCAGGTCGGCCTGCACCATGGTGCTGCGCAGGTCGAAGATGGTTTCGCCACTGTCCAGGCTGCGCACGTAGATCTGCGTTTCACGCAAGACACCCAGAAAAGGAAGGTTCAGGCCCTCTGCCCACTCGCGCAGGGTTTCGGCCGCTCGGGTGCGCGCATCGACGCGCATGCCCACGATGCCCAGCCTGCAGCGGCCACTGGCCAGCCGGGGCAGGGCCATCAGTTCGGCAATACAGGCGGCGGCGGACTCGCGGTCAAACACCGAGTGGCACACCGGGATCAGGATGGCGTGCGCTGCCATCACCACCTTGGCCAGCTCGAAGCCATGCAGGCCGCCGGGCGTATCCAGCACCACGTGGGAGACGCCTACCGGCACTTTCAACACATTCTTTTGGTCAATGGTCCACGGTGCGATGGCCGGCAGCTCGGCGCTGCGCCGTTTGAGCCAGGTGCGGGTGGATTGTTGGCGGTCTACATCGCCCAGCATCACGGCTGCACCCTGGCGTGCCAGCCAAGCGGCAAGGTGGGTGGCCATCGTGCTTTTGCCACTGCCACCCTTGCGATTGATCACTGCGATTACCGGCATGGGATCCGTTTCACGACCATTGAATGGCCGGATTCTGAACCTAAAAGCGCCGAAAGTCCACTAGGGGTGGGCACACGCAGCTATAAATATCCTAGCAAGCTGCTGGGCTGCAACAGCTGCACCGAGCCGCTAACCACGCATTCAGGCGACGACGACGGCTACGTCCTCGCCGCGTTCAGCGATGACGCCAATGGTGTATACCGTCTCGCCCGCCGAACGCAAAGTCTGCGCGCATGCTTCGGCGCTGGCGGCATCAATGACCACGACCATGCCAATGCCGTTGTTGAACGTACGGTTCATTTCGTTGTCGTCGATACTGGCGGTCTTTTGCAGCCAGGCAAACAACTCGGTTTGCGGCCAGCTGCCTTTTTTGAGGTGTGCGGCCGTGCCTTCGGGCAGCACGCGGGGGATGTTTTCGAGCAAACCGCCGCCGGTGATGTGGGCCAGCGCCTTGATGCCGCCGGGTGAGGTGGCATCGTCCGAATGCGGATGCGCGGCCAGCGCAGCCAGCACGTTCTTCACGTACAGGCGGGTGGGCTCCATCAAGGCTTGCTTGAAGGGCTTGCCGTCCAGCGTGGCCGGGGCATTGGCCCCTGCACGCTCGATGCATTTGCGCACCAGGCTGAACCCGTTGGAGTGCACGCCGTGGCTGGCCAGGCCCAGCACCACGTCGCCGGGCTTCACGCTGGCACCGGTCAGGATCTTGGATTTTTCGACGGCGCCGACCGCAAAACCGGCAAGGTCGTATTCGCCAGCCGGGTACATGCCCGGCATTTCGGCGGTTTCCCCACCAATCAGCGCGCAGCCTGACAGCTCGCAACCCTTTGCAATGCCGCCGATGACAGCCGCTGCGGTCTCAACATCGAGCTTGCCGCAGGCAAAGTAATCCAGGAAAAACAGTGGCTCGGCACCTTGCACCAGCACGTCGTTAACGCTCATGGCCACCAAGTCAATGCCGACGGTGTCGTGCATGTTCCACTCGAAGGCCAGTTTGAGTTTGGTACCCACACCGTCGGTTCCGCTCACCAGCACCGGTTCTTTGTAGCGCTTGGGCACTTCAAAAAGGGCGCCAAAGCCGCCAATACCAGCCAGCACGCCCTCGCGCATGGTTTTCTTGGCCAGGGGCTTGATGCGTTCGATCAGGGCGTCGCCCGCGTCAATATCGACGCCGGCAGCTTTATAGGACAGGGGAGTGGGGGTGCTTGAATCGGTCATTTGAAGGGGTGGGCCGTGGTCGCTTTGGCGAGCCCGATAGAATTTGCCTAGATTTTAGCTGTGACGTTGCAAGTCCTTGGGACAATTCTTCGTCTCCGCTGAAACTGCGTTTTAAAGGGTTTAACTCACTGTATGCAATTTTCCCCTCCCCAAAAAACTTTTGTCACCTGGAGTTTGATCGCGGTTCTGCTGGCCTGTGCGCTGTGGCTCTTGGCGCCGGTGCTTACACCTTTTGTGGTGGCGGCTGTGCTGGCCTATGCCCTGACGCCGGTGGTTGACTGGCTGGATGGTCTTGGGCGAGGGCGAGTGCCACGGTTGTTGGCGGTGGTGGTTGTTGAACTGATGTTCATCGTAGTCGTGCTTGCGATGCTGCTGCTGATGGTGCCCATCGTTGCTAAAGAGCTTCCGCTGCTGCGCGAGCAATTGCCGCAAATGATCGATGGCTTGAATTCCGCTGTCAAGCCTTGGCTGGCGCAGTGGGGCATACACTTTTCGCTGGACATGAGCAGCATGAAGACCTTTGTGATGGACCATCTCAATGGCAACGTGGAAGACGTGCTGGGTTCGGTACTGAAATCGCTGAAACTGGGTAGCAGCGTAGCGTTTTCCATCATTGGGAACGCGATATTGATCCCGGTGGCGCTGTTTTATTTGCTGATGGATTGGGACCATTTCTTGGGCCAATTGCGCAAGCTCATTCCGCCACGCATGCGGGCATCGGTCGACAGTTTTCTGACCGAGGCGGACTCGGTGTTGGGCCAATACCTGCGCGGCCAATTGCTGGTGATGTTGATTCTGTCCATTTTTTACAGCGTGGGGCTGGGGCTGTTTGGTCTGGACTTGGCGCTGCCGATCGGCATCTTTACCGGGATGGCGATATTTGTACCCTACCTGGGGTTTGGAATAGGCCTTGTGCTGGCCACACTGGCCGGGCTACTTGAATTTTCTGCCGAGTCGGGACTGGGCTATACCGCGATTATGGTGGCGGTGGTTTTTGGTGCCGGGCAAATTGTGGAAGGCTTTTTTCTGACGCCGCGTCTGGTGGGTGAGCGCATAGGGCTGCATCCGTTGGCGGTTATTTTTGCGCTGTTGGCATTTGGCCAGTTGTTTGGCTTTGTCGGCGTCCTGATTGCGCTACCCGTAAGTGCGGTGTTGCTGGTGGCGGTGCGCCGCGTGCGCTCGGGTTACCTGTCCAGTCGTCTGTACCAGGGCTGATGGGGACCATGAAGCAATTGGCACTGGATATTGGCCTGTCGACTGGCCCCAGCTTGGTGAACTTTTGTGCCGGTCCCAACTTGGCGGCGCTGCGCCACCTGGAGCTATGGGTGGGTGCAAAGGCCAGCGCGGGTGCCGCCAACCGGTCTCCAGTGCCCACGTATTTCTGGGGCCTGTCGGGTAGCGGCAAAACCCATTTGCTCAAAGCGTCGCGGGAAGCCCTGCGCGAGCAGGGTGCACGCGTCGGCTGGCTGGATGCGGCCATGCACGACGCACCCGAATTCGATGAATCGTGGGCCGCCGTGCTGCTGGATGACGTGCACCTGTACACCGCTGCACAGCAGCACACCGCCTTCAACTGGTTCGTCAATGCCCAGACCCACCTGCGCCCGGTACTGGCTGCGGGCGAAATGGCGCCGGTCGAATTGAAGCTGCGCGATGATTTGCGCACCCGCCTGGGTTGGGGCCATGTGTTCTACCTGCATCCCTTGAGTGAGCCGGAACGCCGCGCTGTACTGCGCCAAGCGGCCGATGACCGCGGGGTGTTCCTGAGTGATGACGTCATGGATTACATCCTGACCCGCTTCAGCCGCGACCTGGGCAGCCTGATGGAGTTGCTGCAACTGCTGGACGGCTATGCCTTGCAAACCCAACGCACCATCACGATACCGCTGATCAAATCCATGATGGATAACAACTGATGACTGAGACGAATACGAGCGCCGACAGGCCGCCCTTAGGCGCGAAGGCCCCCTCGGGGGGCAGCGAACCACGCGCAGCGGGGAGCGTGGGGGCAAACGGAGTGAGCGCCGACAGGCCGCCTTTAGGCGCGAAGCCCCCCTCGGGGGGCAGCGAACCACGCGCGGCGAGGAGCGTGGGGGTCGCACTTTTTGACCTGGACCACACCCTGATTCCCATCGATTCAGACTACGCTTGGGGCGAATTCACGATTGCCAGAGGCTGGGTGGACCCAGACGATTTCAAGCGCCAGAACGACGCCTTCTACGCCCAGTACAAGGCTGGGACCCTCGATGTGCAAGCCTATGTGCGCTTCGCCACGGAAGCCATTCGCCAGCAGGGCGCTACTAATTCAATAGCGGCACATCTAGATTTTATGAGGGCTAGCGTCCTAAATTCTATTAGACCCCAGGCGATCGAACTTGTTCGACAACACCAGCGGGCCGGTGATCTGGTGGCCATCGTCACAGCGACCAATGAGTTTGTCACCCGTCCGATTGCCCAGGCCTTTGGTGTGGACGAGTTGATCGCCGTTGAGCTGGAGCGTGACGTTTGCGCCCATGGCGCCGGTTGGTTCACGGGCGCCATACGCGGTGTGCCGTCGTTTCGCGAAGGCAAGGTCGTGCGGGTAGAAGCCTGGTTGCAGGCGCGTGGTTTGGGCTGGGATACGGTACACACCACGTTCTATTCAGACTCGGTGAACGACCTGCCCCTGCTGGAAAAAGCCGACGTTGCGGTGGCCACCAACCCGGATACGCGTTTGCGGGCGCTGGCCAGGGAGCGCGGATGGCGCATACTTGACCTCTTTGAGTAGTGGAGGACAGGCATGGCTGCTGTGCGGCCGCGGTCTGTCCCGCAAAATATCGGAAGGTCAGGCGAATACCGACCATGGAAAGAGCGGCAATCCGCTGTGCATGAGAAAAGAATGATCAAAAAATTCATCGATAAATTGATAAGCAAATCGTCAGATGCCCTGACGCGCAAGAAGCCCAAGTTTGGTAAGCGGGTGGACATTCCCGTTAGCGAGCACGGCATTGACCCCGCCTTGGTGGATGAACGGGCCATCAACGTGGTCCGCACCTTGCACGATGCCGGCTTTGAAGCCTACGTGGTCGGCGGCGCGGTGCGCGACCTGCTGGTGGGCTTGCGCCCCAAAGACTTTGACGTGGCCACCAACGCCACGCCCGAGCAGGTCAAAAGCCTGTTCCGTCGGGCCTTCATCATCGGGCGGCGCTTTCGCATCGTCCACGTCGTCTATGGCCGGGGCCGTGAGCACGAGGTGATTGAAGTCTCCACGTTCCGCGCCTACCTAGACAACGCCGCCGCCGAACAGGTGGCTGGCAACGAGAAAACCAGTCGCAATGAATTGGCCGGCATGAAGCACGCGGTGGACTCCACCGGGCGCGTGCTGCGCGACAACGTCTGGGGTCCACAAGAAGAAGACGCAGTGCGCCGCGACTTCACCATCAATGCGATGTACTACGATCCTCAAACCCAGGTCGTGGTGGACTACCACAATGGCTTCAAGGACGTAAAAAACCGCATCATCCGTATGATTGGCGACCCTGCCACCCGCTACCGCGAAGACCCGGTGCGCATCATCCGCGCGGTGCGCTTTGCGGCTAAGCTGAGCCCCTTGAATTTTGCTCTGGAAGCCAAGACATCGGCGCCTCTGATCAAGTCGCAAGAACTCTTGGCCGATGTTCCCCAGAGCCGCATGTTTGACGAGATGCTCAAGCTGCTACAGACCGGCCACGCGCTCGCGTCCATCGAACAGTTGAAAAAGCTGGGCATGGCGCGCGGTATTTATCCGCTGCTCGATGTAGTGGTGGAGCGTGCCGAGCAGCCTTTTGTGAATGCCGCGCTCGAGGACACTGACCGGCGCGTGGGTGAAGGCAAACCAGTAGCCCCCAGCTTCTTGTTGGCCTGCGTGCTGTGGGCCGATGTACGGGATGGCTGGGCGCGTCGCCTGGAACAACGCCAGCACTCGCATCCGGCGCTGATGGATGCCATTGATGAAGTGTTCCACTTGCGCATCGGCGATGTCTCCGGCGGTGGCAAGCTGGCCGGAGATATGCGCGAAATCTGGGTGATGCAGCCCCGCTTTGAAAAGCGCGTGGGCAGCGCACCCTTTGGCATGGTGGACCAGGCGCGTTTCCGTGCCGCCTTTGACTTCATGCGTCTGCGCTCGGACGTAGGCGAGGTGGAAGAAGTGTTGGCCGATTGGTGGCAAGAGTTCAGCATGGCCAGTGACGCACTGCGCCAGGACCTGGTGGATCAGGTCCGCGAAGAGCAACAAAAGCGCCAACGCCCCGCGCGCGTGGTGCGCGTTCCCAAGGCGGATGCACCCGCAGGTGACGGAACAGCGACCGTTGCAACGCCGGCGGTGGATCGTGTGCCAGCCGAATTTGAGTCGGCCTCCAGCGACGGAGATACGGGCACGCCCCGCAAACGCCGCCGTCGCCGTCGTACCGGTGGGGCCAACGACGCAGGGGGTGACCCAGGTGGAGGGGGCGATTCCGGCAATTGAGCGCTTGTTCGCCCATGCGTGAACCTGTGACTGCCTATATTGGCCTGGGTGCCAATCTGGGCGAACCTGCTGCCGCGCTGGCTCTGGCAGTGCATCACGTGGGTTCTTTGCCGGGCTCGAAGGTCACGGCACAGTCGTCGTTTTACCTCACGGCGCCGATAAACTCCGTGGGCCCCGACTACATCAATGCGGTGATTGCCGTGCAAACGACATTGACTGCACCGGCGCTTTTGGTGTTCCTGCAGGGCATTGAAGTGGCAGCCGGGCGACAGCGCCCGTACCGCAATGCGCCCCGCACGCTGGACCTTGACATCCTGTTGTATGGTCATGCGTCATTGTCCAGTAGCACCCTGAGTGTTCCGCACCCTCGCATGTGGCAGCGTTCATTTGTCCTGCTGCCCCTTGCGGAGATTGCACCAGCATTGGTTTCGCCAACGCAATTGCGCACTGTCATGGTGCAAAGTATTACAAAACTCGCCTGAACACAAATGGCTATCGGCCGCATCGTGGTGTTGTGCACCGCACAGCCATGGTGCTATTCTTGGGCAGAAGAACGACACGCTGTACACGTGCACATTGGAAGGAGTCGACACTACGGACCTCAACCGCCTCAAAATTGCCAGCAAGCTGTGGCTCTTCATTGGTTTGATCCTGACGCTGCTGATCGGCATCGCTGGCGTGGGCTGGGCACGCAGCGGGAACATTTTGGGCGAGGGGCGTGCCCAGCAACTCGTGGCCTACAAGATGGTGCAGGTGGCAAGGCGCTGGAATGGGTTGACGGAAACCAATGCGGCCCGCAACCACGCCATGATTGTCAGCAGTGATCCGGTGCTGATCGCAGCGTTTAAAGACGCCGTCACGTCGACCACCAATAAAATTTCGGAAATGCAAAAACAATTGGAAAGCCTTCCGCTGACCGACGCTGACAAGGCGCAATTGCAAAAAATTTCGGGCCTGCGCAAGTCGGTGATTGCCTCTCGAGAGAAAGCTCGGGCCACCCGCGCAGACAGCAAGGCGGACGAAGCCTTGGTAATCCTCAACACCGAATACCTTCCATTTATGGCCAGTTATATCGGCGCACAAAAAGAGCTGGTTGCGATGCAGGAGAAGCGGGTGGTCGATTTGCAGACAGAGACTGAGAACCGCCGCCAGACCAATAGCATGGGAATTTTGATTGGATTGGCGGTCGTCGTCGCGATGATCGCCGTAGGCACGATCTGGTTGGTTCGCTCCATCCGCGATCCCTTGGACCAGGCCAATGAGATTGCAGCGCGAATTGCGCAGGGCGATTTGAGTGCCCAGATTCACACGCAGCGCCAAGACGAGTTTGGCAACCTGCTGCGTTCTTTGGCCACGATGAACGACTCGCTGGGGCGCATGGTGGCGCAGGTACGGCTGAGCACAGACAGCATTGCCACTGCCAGTGCCGAAATTGCCAGCGGCAACAACGACCTGGCCCAGCGCACGGAGCTCACCTCCAGCAAACTGCAGTCCACCGCGTCCAGCATGGATGCGCTGACAACTACCGTGCAGCACAGCACCGACAACGCCCGCCAGGCCAGCGCGTTGGCGGCCAATGCATCGAGTGTGGCGCAACGCGGTGGCACAGTCGTGACCCAGGTCGTCGCGACCATGCAAGAGATCGATGCCAGCAGCAAAAAGATTGCCGACATCATCAGCGTCATTGACGGCATCGCCTTTCAGACCAATATCCTGGCGCTGAACGCGGCGGTTGAGGCCGCCCGTGCCGGTGAGCAAGGCCGCGGCTTTGCTGTCGTGGCAAGCGAAGTGCGCAGCCTGGCCCAACGCAGTGCCGAGGCCGCCAACGAGATTAAGGGCCTGATCAGCACCTCGGTAGAAAAGGTCGAATCGGGCACAAGACGGGTCACCGATGCCGGTGCCACGATGGAAGACATTGTGCAGTCGGTGCGGCGCGTGGCCGATGTTATTGGTGAGATCACATCAGCCGCCAACACGCAGAGCATCGGTATTGCCGGGGTCAACGAAGCCATTGGCAACCTGGACCAGATGACGCAACAAAACGCAGCCCTGGTCGAAGAGAGTGCGGCCGCAGCAGAGAGTCTGAGCGAGCAGGCGCACAACATGAGGCAGGCCGTGGCCGTGTTCCGCGTGCCGGAGCAGCAGTATGTCAACGCCCTGGTGATCAGGTAATGGCGGTGTGGCGCACGCAGTTGCGTCCATTGCGCTTGGCATCGTAGAGCGCGCGATCGGCCGCAGCTACCAATTCTTCGAGGTTCAGCGTTGTTTGCGGCACCACAGACACGACGCCAAAGCTGGCCGTGAAGCGCAGCGGTTTGCCGTCGAACTCGACGCGCAAGCGGTCCGTGGCTATCCGCAATTCTTCAGCCACAGCCACCGAGCCATGCAATTCCACACCCGTCAAGGCAATCACGAATTCCTCGCCGCCATAGCGCGCCAGAATGTCGCCAGCGCGGTCGATGCGCGGGCGCAGCATGTTGGCCAGTGCGCGTAGGCAGGCATCGCCAGCCGGGTGGCCAAACGTGTCGTTGATGCGTTTGAAGTGATCGATATCCAGCAGGATGATGCTGATGGCCGTGCGTTGGCGCTCGGCCCTGCGCAGTTCGGTCAGCGCCGCTCCGTCAAAGAATGCACGGTTGCCAATCTGGGTCAGGCTATCCGTGGTTGAGAGCAATTGGAGGCGTTCGTTGACCAGCCTGAGCTGTTCCATGGTGGCGTTCAGGTCATTGGTGCGTGACAAAACCCTTTGCTCCAGAGCGTGGTTGGCCTCTTCTTTGGCCTGTATCAGTGCGGCCTGGCTGGCGCGGGCCTGGCGCGCATGGCCTAGTGCCACGGCCTGGGCGTTGAGGCGCAGCGTACGGTCGTTGTTGATGCGGTCGGCCAACGTTAGAGACAGCAAAATGACCATCATGACAATACCAATTTGCGAGGCGTTTTCGGTCCAGACGTTGATCGGTACCCAGCCAAACTTGCTGGCGTTCAGCACCGCGATGCCGATCAAAATCACCGTCCAAGCCAGGCAATAAAAGCGCGCAAAACGGGCACCCCGCCACCAGCGCCAATAGCCCAAAAATAGCGCGGTCATGGTAATCGGCAGTGTGATGGCCGCGGCCATCCGTATGGTCCAGGCATAAGGCAGCACAAATGTCGATGCAAACAGCACGAGGCTAAAAATCGCCATCACGCGTACCGTATAGAAAGCTGGGCGGGAAAACCTGCGCAGCCTCAAAAAGCTGTCGGTAAACAAACAGGTAAACACGGCAGAACTGGCGGCGAACGTGGAGATTGCAAAGCTGTTCCAGCGCACGGCATTGGGCCATAGATAGGCAAACGTATAGCCGGTCAGCGTCATATGGAACATCAGGTAGCTTGCTACAAAGCAGATGTAATACAGGTAATTGATGTCGCGCGTAGACACCCATACAAACAGGTTGTAGACCACCATGATTAGCAGAATGCCAATGACCGCACCTTGTGCCAGGTTTTCGTCATTGCTGGCGACGTGGAACTGTACCGGGTCCCAGATCCGCAGCGGTGCCTCAATCGTCCCGGTGGAGGACAGTCGCAGGTAAAACGCGTTGTCGCCTGGGGCCAACTGCACCGGCATGATGAAGTTGCGGTGGCGCACCGCGCGTTGGGCAAAGGGCTGCTCGTCGCCCAGGCTGTACTGGGTGGTCAGCGTATTGCCGACAAAATGGTACAGCCGCACATCGTCCAGAAAGGGAATGGGCAACTCGATGAACCGGGGCAGCACCCGCGTGCTACGGTTGTGCAACTGGAATCGGAACCAATAGTTGTCTTGCGTGAAACCGAAGTTTGGGGACTGGCGCGTAATCGTTTGCCATGCCGCAGTCTGCGCGCGCGCCTGTTCGAGGTTCAGCGCGCGGCTGCTGTCGACCAGAACACCCATGCGGGCGCCAATCTCCAGGCGGTTCGGGCCGTCCTGGTCTAACTCAAGTACCGGAAAATTGGATGGGCTGATTGCCGAGATTGGCGGCAGCACGGACGACGGCGGTGTCGCAGCGCCAGCCGGGAATACGAACACCAGCCCCAGCGCATAAATCAGCAGAGCCAGACAATTCACACCCATACGCTCAGTGTGCCAGTTTCAACAGCAGAAAGAAATGACCGTGTGGCGGGCCAGGGCTGCCGACCGTCGCTTTGTATGCGCCAGCCAGCGCCGGGGTCAGGCCAGCTCGGCGATCAGTTCGATTTCTACGCATGCACCCATGGGGATCTGCGCCACGCCAAAGGCGCTGCGAGCATGCGCACCCTTGTCGCCAAAAACCTGTCCAAACAGTTCGCTGGCGCCGTTGGTGACCAGGTGCTGTTCGGTAAAGTCTCCGGTGGAGTTGACCAGCGACATCAGCTTGACGATGCGCTTGATCTTGTTCAGGTCGCCCACGGCGGCGTGCAGGGTGCCCATCAGGTCGATGGCAATGGCGCGGGCGGCGGCCTTGCCTTCTTCGGTGGCCATGTTTTTGCCCAGTTGGCCGACCCAGGGCTTGCCGTCCTTCTTGGCGATGTGGCCGCTCAAGAAGACCAGGTTGCCGGTCAGCATGAAGGGCACGTACGCGGCGGCGGGGATGGCAACCGGAGGCAAAGTGATGTTCAGGCGAGTGAGGGTGTCGTAAACGTTCATGGGGGTCCTTTGGCTGGAGTTCTTAAGAAAAAACGGGCGCTAGCCCTGGTGGAATATGCTTGTATAGCTATGTAAATAATAGCGAATTGCAAATCCTACAAGGTTGGAGACTGCGATTGTGACTGATTCTGCCCCGGGCCTGGGCACTGGAGTTGGCCTTGGTCTGTCCATTCCCCGTCGTCCATCGGCTCCACAGTCACCCCCACGCTCAGCGTGTGGTTGGCCCCGCCGTGGATGACGCCTCGCAGCGGCGATACGTCGGCAAAATCACGTCCGAGCGCCAGCGTGACATAGTCTTCACCCGGGCTACCCCAACCGTCGCGGTTGTTGGTGGGGTCAAAGTCGCACCATCGGCCACCGATGGGGTCCGCCGCATCCGGCAGGTAGACCGACACCCAGGCGTGCGAAGCGTCGCTGCCCACCAATCGGGGTTGTCCGGGCGGTGGCTGGGTTAGCAGGTAGCCGCTGACATAGCGCGCGGGCTGGCCATAGGCGCGTAGACAGGCGATCATGATGTGGGCAAAGTCCTGGCACACGCCCTTGCGCTGGTCCAGGGCTTCCAATGCCGGCGTGTTGATCTCGGTGCTGTGACTCTCATAGGTGAAGTCGCGGTAGATGCGTTGCATCAGGTCACGTGCGGCCAGCAGCAGGGTTTCCTGACCGGCAAAGCTGGGCCTGGCGTAGTCGGCAAATTCGGTATGGCGCGGCACGTACGGCGATGCAAACACAAACTCCGCAGCGGCTTCGAACGGGGTCTTGGCGCTGTAGCGAAAACGCTCACGCACCTGTTCCCAGTGGATCGCGCTTTGCCACACCTGCGGGGCCTGCGTGGCGACCACGCTGCGGGCAATCACCTGCAACTGCGTGTGCGCTACTTGCAAAGAAAAAAACGACCGCGTGTTGCCATAGACATCCAGCATGGACGTCTGCTCGCAGGGTTCGGGAGTTACGCTCAGACTATGGCTCAGCAGGCGTTGGGTAGCCGTGTCGCACGGCTGCAGATAGGCCATGTGCTGGGCGATGTCCACCGCCGGCGCATAGTCGTAGCAGGTTTCGTGGGTGATGTGCAGCAGCATGGCAGAACGCGGCTACACGCCCAGGCTTTGTCCATCTTCACCCGAGTGGGTGAAGTAGGCTGCACCGATTTCTTCGGATACCTGGTAGGCAGCTTCGTGGCAGCCGTCCAGCAGATCCGTTAGCGCCTCGTGGTCGCCTTCTGCGCCGGCCTCACACAGCGCTTCCAACTGCCAGAGGTTGGGGTCTGGCACGCTGTGCGACAGCAGGCCCAACTGGTCGGGCGCGCTGCCGGCCAGTTTGGCCAAGCGCCCACGCAGCGTGTGTGCCACCCAGGCCAGCGCCCGGGGGTTGTCGCGGTCTATCACCAGTAATTCCAACAGGGCTGCAATCGCATGGCTTTGCTGGTATTGCCCGTGGAACGTGATGGTGCTGTCGAACAGCGCCACCATGGCTTCAAAGCCGCCATCATGGTGGACGGCTTGGGTGTCAAAGCCCTTGCGCAGTGCGTTCGACAAAAACCCTAGCCGTTCCACATGCCGGCCAATACTGAGCAGGCGCCAGCCATCGTCGCGAGTCATGCGGTCGGTTTGCAGGCCGGTAATGGCCGCCAGGTGGTCGCTGGATCGCCTGAGGGCAGTCAGCGCATGCAACGCGGAGTAATCGGCCCCTGTAGGCGTTTGTGCGCAGCTCTGGAAGAACGCGTCTTCGGTGCGTTGCATCAGGCTCCAATGCTCTTGCGACAGCCGCTCGCGCACGGCCGCGCCTGCCAGACGAACGGCCCGCAGGTTGTAGCCCACACTGGTGGCCCGCACGGTACTACCGAGGCTGGCAATGAGCGAACGCTCGAACACACGGCGCGCCTGGGGTGCGGGTGTAGGCGCGGGCACGCCGGCCAGCACGAGATTGTTGGTTTGCGCCATTTGGCCCAGCCAGTTGAGCAGCGTGGGCGACGACTGGTCTTCACCGGCCAGGCTTTCGAGTGTCAGGCGCGCCAGGCGCACCGAATTTTCGGCACGCTCGGTATAGCGCCCCAGCCAGAATAGATTTTCGGCAGCGCGGCTGGTTACCTGCCGTTTGCGCAGCGCCAACGTGGTGGGTGTCAATGCCGGTTGCAGCAACGTCGTTTTGTCGACCACACCTTGCGTGATAGCCCAGACGTCGGCACTGCTGCCCCCGTGCTGCATGGACGCCACGTCTACGCCAGCGCCACCGGCCACCCGGGCCAGCCCACCGGGCAAGACGGCCCATGACTGCGGGCCTTGCGACAACGCAAACACCCGTAGCATGACCGACCGTGGCACGACACCGTGCCCCTCTTCATCGCGTTGCCAGGTCGGCATTTGGGACAAGGGCATGTAATCTTGCACGGTGTGGTCATCGGCATGCAGCGCAATGCGTCCCGCCCATTCGGCCAGCTCGCGCTCCGACAGTTTGTGGCCCAGCACCGCGTCAAAATTGCCATGTACCGCAGAGCCCGGGTAGGTGGGTTTTATAGCGCAGCTTTGCAGCCGCGGCAACACCGCTTCCATGGCCGAACGCTCACCGCACCACCAGGTGGGCAGTGCCGGCAACAACAACTCTTCACCGAGCAAATGCTTGGACAGTGCCGGCATAAAACCCAGCAGCGCGGGGGACTCCAAAAAGGCGGAGCCCGGCGCATTGGCCACCAGCACATTGCCGGCGCGTATCACCTGCAACAAGCCGGGCACGCCCAGTGTGGAGTCGGATCGCAACTCCAGCGGATCCATGAACTGGTCGTCCAACCGCTTGAGCAAACCATGCACCGGCACTAAGCCGCGCAGGGTTTTGAGGAACAGGTGTTGATCACGCACGATCAGGTCATTGCCCTCTACCAGTGTGAGTCCCAGGTAGCGGGCCAAATAGGCATGTTCGAAATAAGTTTCGTTGTAGGGGCCGGGGGTCAACAAAGCGATGTGCGCGTCCTGGCCTGCGGGGCTCATGGCTTTCATGCTTTCGATGAGAGCCCGGTAGGTGCCCGCCAACCGCTGCACCTGCAGGCTCTCGAATGCTTGCGGGAAAAGGCGGGATACGGCCAGCCTGTTCTCCAGCAAATACCCCAGGCCAGAAGGGGCCTGCGTGCGTTGCGACACCACCCACCAATTGCCATCCGGACCGCGCGCCAGGTCAAATGCTGCAATGTGCAGATGCGAGCCGCCCACGGGCCGCACGCCGTGCAAGGCACGCAAATAGCCGGGGTGGCCGTGAACCAGAGCAGGTGGAATCAGGCCCTTGGCCAGCAGATCTTGAGGGCCGTAGACATCGGCCATCACCCGGTCCAAAAGGCGCATGCGCTGGGCGATGCCGGCGCACAGGTGATCCCACTGTGGCGCTGAGATGATGAGGGGGAACAGGCCCACCGACCATGGGCGTTGGGGGCCCTCGGCGTCAGCATAGACGTTATAGGTGACACCGTTGTCGCGAATCTGGCGTGCCAGATTGTCTGAACGCAGACCCATGTCTCCCAGTCCGTCAGACTCGGCAAGCGCAAAGAATTGGCGCCAAGCCCCCGTGATATATGCTTCTTTCGCTATTGAATCAGTAGCATTGCCGACGCTGGACACCCGTTCACGCAACTCGTCAAAGTGCCCAACGGCCGCATTGTGTGGCGCGTGGGGTAGGCCCGGTGCGAATGGAGGTTGCTCTGGTGCGGCGGCAACAGGGGTCGAGAAATCAGATAAATGGCTCACTGTCCCGAAGTATGCCGCAAACCGTTTAGATTCTTTGCGTGGCTACGTTTCCATCGGGATCAGATGGCGCGAGCCCCACAAGGTCGGCACGCGCGGTTTGACAGGCGGATTATGGCTTGCGCGCAGTCACCAGCAGCGCAATTCCACCCACAATCGCTGCGATACCGACCCATAGGGGAATATTGACCTGCTCGCGTTGTGTAACTTGTAGATGCAACGGACCAATGTCCGCGCGGCTGGTGTCCTTGGTGTAGCTGAAACCACCATAGGCCAGACCCAGTGCACCACCTACGATCAGGAGGATGGCTACGAGTTTGATAGCGTTCATGGGAAGATATCCTTCATTTTTGTAACAGTATGAACAGCATATGCCAAAAAAGTCTGTGCGCAAGACCACAGACGCCGTGCGGTGCGAGCCACACAATACTGCGCATGATTCGAATCGAACTTCAGCTTGCCCTCAATTACCAGATTGACGCCCAGGGCGCAGACTTTGTTTTCAACTTCCACGCGGCGCATACCGCCCATCAGAAGGTAACTTTTGAAAATTTGTGGCTTAGCCAACCCGTGACGTCACAGATCCATACCGATGCCTTTAGCGGCAACCGCTACATGCGTTTGCACGCCCAGCAGGGCGAACTCAACGTGAAGTATTCGGCCACGATAGATATCACCCACCATGTTGCAGATCCCAACCAGATTGCAGAAGTGACTATGCAAGCCCTGCCGCAGGACGTGATGGGATATATCTACCCCAGCCGCTATTGCCAGTCTGACCGCCTCCTTAAATTGGCCAGCAACAACTTTGGCCACTTGCCCCAGGGCTACAGCCGGGTCATGGCCATACGCGACTGGGTGCAAAACCATGTTGCATTCACATCCAACAGTTCGACCGGCAGCACATCCGCCATCGACACACTGATTGGCCAGGTCGGCATTTGTCGAGACTTTGCCCATTTGATGGTTGCTCTATGCCGTGCCCTCAATATACCGGCCCGGTTTACGACTGGAACCGACTTTGGCGCGGACCCCATCCTGGGCCCACCCGACTTCCATGCTTACGTGGAAGCCTTTGTAGGCGACCGTTGGTACTTGTTTGACCCCTCTGGTACCGCCATTCCCATGGGATTGGTGCGATTCGGTACCGGGCGCGATGCGGCCGACGTGGCCTTTGCGACCATTTTTGGCAATGTGCAATCACACGCGCCGGTGTTGCAGGCAACCGCCATCGTTGACGCCGCATTGGGCACGGTGCAGCCCCAGCGCACGCAACAGGCCCTGTCGACTGACGGCGGTCCGTTGCGCAGGATCGGCTAGGCCCGGTTCAGGCTTCGGCCTTGGCCAGTTCCCCATAGACGTCTTGCAGCCACATCGAGAGGCGCTGCCGCTCCATAAGCCGAAGGCTGGCTTCACCGCCCGAGGCGTCGGTCTTGGCAGCCCAAAAACTGCTGTTGTTGGCGTCAATCTTCTGCACCACAGCGTCGCTCAAATGCTTGATGGAGATCACCTTGGAGCCCAAGCGTAACGCCCGTTCCAATTGGCCGGAGCGCTCCAGTTGGCCAAAGTCATCGCCTCGTAACTGGTTCAATACCAACACGTAGTTCAGTTGCTTGCCATAGCGGTCCAGCAGGCGGGTCAGCAAATCAACGGAGTCGCGGCCCGAGTCCATGACATGCCAGTAGTGCAAGGTAAAGCCGGTGTCGTCGGCCATGTTCAGCACGCCAGAATCGTCGATCCAGCGCGCCAGCGGCTCATGGGTCTGGGCAGCCAGGTCTACCAGCACCCGCACACCGGGCAACTGCACCGCAGCCTCCACAATATGGTCCAGCGCTTCAAACCGGTCAATCAGCACGGGGGAGGCGTAATCGCCGTAAAAGCGCAGCAACGCGCCGTGTGAACGGTCGGTATCAAAGCCAACAAAGGGAATGTCCTTGTCGATGTAATACTGCGTCAGTACGCGCGACACCATGGACTTGCCAACGCCGCCTTTTTCGCCACCGATCATGTGGATTTTGGATGTGGCAGGGGGCGTGCC
>JANXVI010000061.1 GCA_025351745.1 Rhodoferax sp. | reverse complement strand
CGGGTTGCGCGTTTGGACCAAAGTATTACCCACCATCGTCAAAATGGCCGCCCGCTGGACGGACAAGATCGATTCGAGCGCGGAAAACAGTGCCATGGTGGCCAGCATGGTTCGCCAGGCGCAAAACCATGAATGCCTGTTATTGGCCAAATCGGTTGAGGTTGAGGCGCAACTACGTACCCTGCGTGGCCTGGGGGTAGATTTGGCCCAAGGCTTTTTCTTGGGTAGTCCGGCGCCAGACCCGATTACCAGTCTGAACATTCGGGCCCGCTCCGTTTTAGCCACGGTGAGTTTTTAGTGCCCGCCGCCCGAATGGTTTAGACCGTCGGCCGCATTTCGTTCAACACGCGCAGCACCTCCAGCAGTTCGGCAATGCTGGGGTTGAGCGTGTTGACGTTGTCCTCACGCTGGCGGCGCGCAAAGCGGTGCCAGGTGGTGATGTTCAAAATTTCCAGCTTGCCGTAGTGCAGCTTGAGCCATTCGTGCTGCGCCAACTGCTGCACGTACTCTGAAAACAGCGTGCGCGACACGCCACACAGTGACGCCAGTGTGTTCTGGGCGATGGGGATCTCCACCCCTTCGCCCATGGCCACTGTGGGCGGGCGCTCGGAGCGGTAGGCCAAGGCTTCGGCAAACTGGGCCAGGCCCATCACCACGCGCAAGCAAGGGTTGCCCAGCTTCATCAGCGTCAGCGTCTCGGATGTTTTTTGCACCCGCCAGGCCATTAGCTTGGCCACAAAGCGCGCAAATTCGGGCTCCTGGCCGAACAGATCGTCAAAGGTGCTGGCTGGCATGCGCAACACCTCGGTGGGGGTCAGGCACACATAGTCGGCAAAGCTGGGCTTGCGATTGATGATGGACTGCTCGCCAAACCACGATCCCTTGCCGAAAATGGAAATAGGAGTGGATTCGGAATTGGTGGTGGGTATGGACACCGACACCAGCCCGTTCATGATGTACTGCCAGTGCTGAACCTCGCCGCCCTTGGTCCAGATCTTCTTGCCCGCGTCAAACGCCTGCACCTTCACGCTGGGTGCTGTCTGCGCGGCCAGCGATTCCGACAGCCCCAGGCGGCGCAGGCGGGTGAAGACGTAGCCGTTAACAGCGGGTGGAACCGTGGGCAATGGAACTCCTGATATCAATTTGTCAGTGTAGCCGCGCACGGTACGCCGCGCGGCATTCGGTAATACATACCCAATATGGGTTATAAGAACGGCGTCATATATAAAAAATGCCTCTAGCCCTCGTGTACATTGCTTATGTAGCTATTATTTTAGTAGCAATTCGCGGTGATGTCACAGAGTATGCGAATGTTGGTGGTGAATGTCGGGAAAGTGCGCATGCCGGTGCTGCAGCTTGGTGTGCTGGTGTACGTGGGTGTGAGGCTCAACCCCGTCCCACGCGAAGTCGTGGCTGTGCTGGTGGTGTGCGTCGTGGCTATGGCGGTGGTCGTGGGACTGTTCGTCGTGCTCGTGCACATGCTCGTGTCGCTCGGTCAGGTGCAGAAACACCCCGGCGGCCATTAGCGATGCGGCCCACCAGAAGACTGCATGGACGGGCTCACCAAACACGGCAATAGCCAACGCAGCGCCGACAAAAGGTGCGGTCGAAAAATACGCACCGGTGCGCGCCGCTCCCAGGCCGCGCAGTGCTACTACAAACAAGACCAGGCTCAATCCGTAGCCCAATAACCCTACCAACAAGGCGCTGGACAGCAAGCCTGCGCTGGGCCACGCAGCACCCAATGCGAACGCCAGGCCCGCATTGACGCAGCCGGCCACCAAGCCCTTGCTACCGGCGATAAACAGTGCATCCGATGCAGACACCTTGCGCGTCAGATTGTTGTCTATCGCCCACGCGAGACAGGCGCCCGCTATCGCCAGTGGGCCGATACCACGCCCCATGCCCATGTCGGAGGGGCCACCCGTAGGCCAGACCAAAACGGCGCCACCAGCAACCACCAGCAGCATGCCCAGCACGATGCGTCTATCGGTGTTCTCTTTAAAAACCAACCAAGCCAGCAGTGCAGTCAGCACCGACTCCAGGTTCAGCAACAGCGATGCCGCCGCACCCGTAGTGTGTGCAAGCCCCACCATCAGCAGCAGCGGGCCGATGACGCCGCCAAATGCGATCGCACCCAGCAACCACGGCCACTCGCCCGCTTGCAGGCCGCTGGGTTTCCAGCCTTTGTCGCGCAGCAGTCGCAGCAGGGTCAAGCCCAGGCCACTGCCCAGATACAGCAGGCCGGCTAACAGAAACGGTGACCAGACCGCGAACCCATCGCCCATCAGTTGCTTGGCAAAAGGGGTGCTGGCCCCGAACAGAATGGCGGCGCCCAGGGCGGGAAGTGCAGCGCGGTGGTGTGAAGGCATGTTGTGGGGGGTGCGGTGTTTGAGGATGCTCAGCCCCGAGGGTCAACCCAGATGGGTATGGCGTTCCAGTTGGTTCGGGGTGTCCATCGCAGCCAAGCCTTGCAGGATTCCGCAGGCATCGACCGCATTGTCAGTGCCATCGCCACGCGTGCAACGTTGCCGCAGCGTGCTGAGCTGTCCCTTGAGATGCGTCAGTTCGCCGATGCGTGCATCCACATGGGCAATGTGCTGGTCAAAGACGGCATTGATGGCGCCGCAATCCTCACCGGCCTGGCTGGCCAACTTCAGCAGTACGTGGATTTCTTCATGGCTCATGTCCAGCGCGCGGCAGTTGCGCACCAGGCGCAGGCGCTCCAGGTGTTCGGGCCCGTAAACCCGAAAGTTGCCCGACGTGCGCGCGGGTTCGGTCAGCAGACCAGTCTTCTCGTAGTAGCGCACCGTCTCTACCGTGCACTGCGCGTTGTTTGCCAATTCGCCGATTTTCATGGGAATGCTCCAAA
>JANXVI010000232.1 GCA_025351745.1 Rhodoferax sp. | reverse complement strand
CCTTTACCTGCCAGCGGGTTCCCGCACTATCTCAGGAGATAAAACAATGAGCATTTTTAACAAAGTTACCAAGACCTTCCAATGGGGTCAACACACCGTCACGATGGAAACCGGCGAAATCGCGCGGCAATCCACCGGCGCTGTGCTGTTGGACATGGATGGCACCGTGGTGCTGGCAACGGTGGTCGCCAAGACTGAAGGCAAAGCGGGTCAAGATTTCTTCCCACTGACCGTTGACTATCTGGAAAAGAGCTATGCCGCTGGCAAGATTCCCGGCAGCTTCTTCAAGCGCGAAGGCCGCCCCAGCGAATTTGAAACGCTGACCAGCCGTCTGATCGACCGCCCCATTCGCCCGCTTTTCCCCGAAGGTTTCTTCAACGAAGTGCACGTGGTTATCCACACGGTGTCGTTGAACCCTGAAGTCGATGCGGATATTGCTGCCTTGATCGCAGTCAGCGCGGCTTTGTCTGTCAGCGGCATCCCGTTCAACGGCCCCATCGGCGCAGCCCGCGTGGGTTACGTCAACGGCGAATACGTGTTGAACCCTGGTCAGACCCAGCGCAAAGATTCCATCATGGATCTGGTCGTTGCCGGTACTGAAGCCGCTGTGCTGATGGTCGAATCCGAAGCACAACAGCTGTCGGAAGAAATCATGCTGGGTGGCGTGGTCTACGGTCATCAGCAAGGCACCATCGCCATCAACGCCATCCACGAACTGGTGCGTGACGCTGGCAAGCCTGTATGGGACTGGAAAGCTCCTGCCAAGGACGAAGTGTTGATCGCGAAAGTGGGCGCGTTGGCCAAAGAGAAGCTCGAAGCCGCCTACCAAATCCGCAACAAGCAGGCCCGCACCAAGGCCACGCGTGAAGTGACGACGCTGACCAAGGCTGGCCTGAAGGCCGAAGGTGTGGAGTTTGACGGTGTGGCCGTTGATGGCATGCTGTTCGACATCGAAGCCAAGATCGTGCGCGGCCAGATTCTGGCGGGCGAACCCCGTATCGACGGCCGCGACACACGGACCGTGCGCGCCATCGAAATCCGCAACAGCGTGCTGCCGCGTACCCATGGTTCTGCACTGTTCACCCGTGGTGAAACACAGGCTTTGGTCGTGACCACCCTGGGTACCGAGCGCGACGCACAACGTATCGACGCCTTGAGCGGCGACTACGAAGATCGCTTCATGATGCACTACAACATGCCTCCGTTCGCCACCGGCGAAACTGGCCGCGTGGGTACACCCAAGCGCCGCGAAATCGGCCACGGCCGTTTGGCCAAACGCGCTCTGGTTGCTGTGTTGCCTTCGAAAGAAGACTTCCCTTACACCATGCGTGTGGTGTCGGAAATCACCGAATCCAATGGTTCGTCGTCGATGGCTTCGGTTTGCGGCGGTTGCCTGTCCTTGATGGACGCTGGCGTGCCCATGAAAGCGCACGTGGCGGGTATCGCCATGGGCCTGATCAAGGAAGACAACCGCTTCGCGGTGTTGACCGACATCCTGGGTGACGAAGACCACCTGGGCGATATGGACTTCAAGGTTGCTGGTACCACCAACGGTATTACCGCGCTGCAGATGGACATCAAGATCCAGGGCATCACCAAGGAAATCATGCAAGTCGCTTTGGCCCAGGCCAAGGAAGCGCGCATGCACATTTTGGGCAAGATGCAAGAAGCGATGGCCGAAGCCAAGACCGAAGTGTCCAACTTCGCGCCCCGTTTGTTCACGATGAAGATCAACCCCGAGAAGATCCGCGACGTGATCGGCAAGGGCGGCTCCGTGATCCGTGCGCTGACCGAAGAAACCGGTACGCAAATCAACATCGACGAAGACGGCACGATCACCATCGCATCGGCTGATCCAGAAAAGGCCGAATTGGCCAAGCGCCGCATCGAGCAGATCACGGCCGAAGTCGAAATCGGCAAGGTCTACGAAGGCCCGATCACCAAGATTCTGGACTTCGGTGCGCTGGTCAACCTGTTGCCCGGCAAGGACGGTCTGTTGCACATCAGCCAGATCGCGCACGAACGTGTCGAGAAGGTGTCCGACTACCTGACCGAAGGCCAGATCATCAAGGTCAAGGTTATGGAAACCGACGAAAAGGGCCGTATCAAGCTGTCCATGAAGGCTTTGCTGGACCGTCCAGCACAGTCTTCTGACCAAGGTTGAACCAACGATCTGCTAACAATTTGATAGCGCCTCACGCAATGGCGACGAGGGCTATCGGTTGAAATGGCTATGAGAGTTATTGAAATCTCCTCCTTTGGCGGCCCTGACGTCTTGCGTTTGGGTGATCGCCCCTTGCCGGTTGCCGGCGTGGGCGAGGTGTTGATCCGCGTGCGTGCGAGCGGCATCAACCGGCCGGACGTGTTGCAACGTGCGGGCATGTATCCTGCGCCTGTAGGTGCGTCTGACATTCCAGGTCTGGAAATTTCCGGCACGATTGAGAGTGGTGACGCACAGGCGATGGCGAAGGCGCAGCTTGCCGTTGGCGACCGCGTGTGCGCGCTGGTCGCAGGTGGTGGCTATGCAGAGTATTGCGTGGCACCCATTGGCCAATGTTTGCATGTTCCGCTGGGTTTGAGCGATGTCGAGGCGGCTTCGCTGCCCGAGACATTCTTCACGGTGTGGAGCAATGTGTTTGACCGCGGTGCTTTGCAAAGTGGTGAAACCTTATTGGTACAGGGCGGAACCAGCGGCATTGGCGTGACGGCTATCCAGATCGCCAAGGCTTTGGGTGCCAGAGTGATCGCCACGGCTGGTAGCGACGAAAAGTGTGCCGCCTGCTTGGCGCTGGGTGCCGACCATGCCATCAACTACAGAACC
>JANXVI010000033.1 GCA_025351745.1 Rhodoferax sp. | reverse complement strand
TATTTATGGCGGAGTTGCAGGTGACAAACCCGTCTACATACGTCCTTAGTGCGCTTCGCTCAGCAGCGGTTGGCTTCACTTCCATATCCATCATGTAGTCTGAGGGGATTTCCGGCCAATAGGCAGGGAATTTTCCTAGCAAGACGCCAAGCTTTTTGTTGTTCAGGGCATGCGCGCAAACTTCTTTAGTTGCTGCGTCCATGTGGTCCGCTGATTGCGCTTGGGAGCCAAGCGTCCAAGCAACCAAGACAGCACCCACCAAGACGAAGACAAGCTCTTTCAAGTCCATAGGCCGATACTCCCGTCTCAATTGCGAGGCAACTTTTCGATTAACTACCTGTCTGACTTCCACGGTGGATAGTACGAATAGTTGCCATCCATCATTTCAGTGAAGCGCTCGGCAGCAGCCAAGTTGTCGTCATATCTGTCAAGGCCACCTTGTCGACCACTCATCAAGTCAAGAATCGGACTTCCAGTACCACCGTACTTACACAACCAATTAATTACATCTTTATCGTTAACCGGTATACGTTTCAATGAAGGATCACTCGCCCAAGAATCAAGCCCCTTTGGATCAATGAGCGAAAGCGGATTCCCTTCCACATAGCTGTAGGTATTAATGCCCCCGCGCAATCCGATGGGGTCACTTTGGATGTAACGCCCAAGCCGTGCGTTGTACTCGCGGTTCCAGTTTTGCAGTAAGCCGGTCTCTGCATCAAACACCTGGTCCATTCTTCTTGTTAAGGTTGAAAAAAACAGTGCCAATCAAACCACGCAATATTAGCCCATACGAAAGCGTCATAGAGGCGTAAGACAACAGGTCGAGATTGGGGCCAAGTGCAAAGACCTGCATCAAAGATGCCTTATCAAAAAAATAACCAATAAAACAAGCCGCGCAACCACACATGAGTCCAGCTTTGAACTGGATACGTATTTGGACCCGATCTGATGAAATACGAGGACGCAGCAACATACCCGCAATACCAAGTATTGCAAAAGCAACGTTTACCCAATGTTGTTCCATGTGACTATGGGTATGAATGACTTTGATCACCTGCATCCATGGCACTCTCACACTGCCGGATGCACTGACCCTCTGAGCTATATACCGATCGTGCCCCAAGGGCCGTGGTGACAATTGGAAGATTAAGTACCTCAAGTGTTGACGCGGCTAAGGAACTCCCTCCTATTTCAAACCAAGCAAGTGTCCCCTTTCCTCCGAGCCCTATTAATATGCTCCGTCCCAGAGTTGGGCCAATGCAATTCCAAAAACAGCTCGGAGGCCGTTGTGGTCCTGAAGCTCTAGGACCGCCACTTTGCCCGGGAGGTTTAGGTGGTGCTGGAGGCTTAGGTGGTGTCGGCGGTTTAGGAGGCGCAGGTGGCGCAGGCGGCTTAGGAGGCCCGTCTGGCGGGCAGTCGGGGCTCGGCGTCGGCTCGGGTGGGTCACAGGGCTCCCATCCGTAGATGTAACCGCCTGGGCCCCATTTAGCTTTGAAACAACCTGCTGGTGGTGAAGAAGCGAGCCCAGTCGGGTCTATGGCGCTCAGGGGATTTCCACCGACGTATGCAAAGGTATTGATACCTCCGGCCAAGCCGATGGGGTCCGACTGGATGTACCTTCCGAGTCGTGCGTTGTACTCCCGGTGCCAGTTCTGGAATAAACCCGTCTCCGCATCAAACACCTGTGTTAGCAACCGCAGACGCATTCTTCACATACTTGTCAAACCACCGAACCATTTCATAAACGAGCTGTTCGTTGGATTCCATGGATGTGTACCAATGCGGCTCATGGGGCAGCATGACCAGGCGCGTGGTGCCGCCGTTGCCGCGTATGGCTTCAAACAATTTGTTGGCCTGTAGTGGCGTGGTGCCGGGGTTGGCGTCATCGGCACCGTGGACGATGAGCAGGGGCGTCTTCATCTTGTCGGCATAAAAGAACGGCGAGACCTTTTGGTAGACATCGGGCGCCTCCCATACCGAGCGGCGTTCGCTCTGGAAGCCAAACGGTGTCAGCGTCTTGTTGTACGAGCCGCTGGTGGCCACGCCAGCGCGGAACAGGTCCGAGTGGGCCAACAGATTGGCCGTCATCAGCGCGCCATGGCTGTGGCCGGTAACGCCGATGCGGGCCGGGTCAGCCACGCCCAGGCGCACAGCTTCGTCCACCGCCGCCTTGGCGTCCGCCACCAATTGCTCCATGTACGTGTCATAGGCTTTCTTGGGATCGCCCACGATGGGGAACGACGTGTTGTCAATGATGGCGTAGCCCGCCAGCAGAAGCAGGCGGTATTGGCGCAGTCGGGTAAAGGTGGCCTGCGAGCCGGTCACCTGGCCAGCCTTGGAGGCATCGGCATAGTCCAGTGGGTAGGCATACAAAATGGTGGGGACGCGCGTGCCCTCCACATAGCCGGGCGGCGTGTACAGCGTGAACGACAGGTCCAGCCCGTCCGCCCGTTTGTATTTGACCAATCGCTTCTTGATGGCGCGCACGGTAGGTGCCGGATCTGGAATGTGGGTGATGGCGACGCTGCTGGATGCCAACTGGGCTTCACCCGCGGTCGGGGCATCCACAGCCGCCCCCAGCGTGCGCAGGAATGCATTCGGCGGCTCGATGACCGATTGGCGTGCAGTGATGAAGCTGCGCGTATCGCCTGCGGCGAACGACAAGAATCGTTCAAACGCATCCTTGTCACTGCGGAACAGGCGTTCCGATTTTTGCGTCGTCAGGTCCAGCTTGTCCAGGAACGGGCGGTCCCCGTCAGGTGATGCGCCCAGGCCTGACAGGTAGATGGCACCGCCGTCCATACGCACCACCCGTGTGCCATTGGCCAGCCTGCGGGAGACCGGGCTGCCGGGGTTGGCATACTTTTCTTCTGACGACCGGTCCCACAGCAAACGCGGCTTTTGCTGGGTGTCGTCCACATTGACGATAAACGTGCGCGTCCAATGGCGGTTATGGTCGTACTCGTACAGCAGGGCCGTGTTAGCCTGCTCGCTCCAGGCAATGCCCTGAAAGCGCTGCTCGGTGCGGGTGATCTCCACTGCAGGCGTGGTGAACGGCGCCTTTTGCAGCATCACCTTGTCGCGGGCGGGCACTTTGACTTTCCAGTCACCACCGTCCAGCGCCTCGGCCCACACCAGTGTGGCCGGGTCGGTAGCGCGCCATTCGAAGTCGCGCGGGCCCAGCGGCTCACCGTGGATAGGCACGCGGTCTGCCAACGGCAGCACTGCAATGGTCTGGCTCTGGACCTTCGCGCGGTTGGCCGTGTCCCAGACGTCCACGTTGCGCGGGAAGCGGTCGTGCGTGGTCACATACGAATACGGTTTGTGGATAGAGACCACCAGCAGGTGGCGGCCGTCGGGTGCGGGCTCCAGGCTCTCAAAATTGGCCGGCTGGCCCAGGCGCGTGACCTTGGATGTGCCGCTATCGACCAAGGCCACTTGCGCGCTGGCGTAGTAGTCGAATAGATCTTCGTCGTGCTGGTTGTTGAGCGTGTCGCGGGTCTCGTAGGTGCTGCTCTGGCCTTTTTCGCCATCCGCCTCCTGGATGCTGGGGCCGCTGGGTACCAAGGGGGCCGAAGGCGGCGCTCCCAGGTTGTCAGGGACCAGCTTGACCAGCAGGGTTTTTTGGTCCGGCATCCACTTCAACACGTGGTCCAGCATGGGATTGAGGCGTGCGCCGGGGACTTTGTGAACCTTGCCAGTCTTGGCATCTCCCACCCACAGCTCCACCGAATCGGTGGTGACGTTGGTGAACGCGAATTGCTTGCCATCCGCCGACCAATGGGGACTGTCGGCGCAGGCGCCCGCGGGCAGCACAACCGGGGTACGGGCGCCGTCTGCTACCTGCACCAGTTCCAGGCCACTGGCGCAGGGCTTGATGCCGTAGCCGCCAGGGGTGTCGTGTTTGCTGTGGTTTTTGGTCTCCACGCGCGCGCCAGCCAGGCGCAAAAAGGGAGTCGCCACACGCGACATGGCCGGATATTCTTGCCAGGAAACCAGCAAGATCTTGTCTTGCGTAGGGCTGACGCTGGGTACGGGTGGCGACGGTGCGCGCATCACGTCCAGAATGTCCTTGGGTGGCTGGCTGTAGCCTGAAGGCGCGGGGGGAGACGTTGCCGCAGCACTTGCAGAGGCAGAAGCGCAAAGGGCTGAAACAGCGGCAAGGGCCGCAAGTATGGAATATCGTAGGGGCGTCTGGCTTAGCACGAGTGGTGTCTCCTTGTTATGGGCCGCGCTGTGCACAGGTCCTGCGCGCGGCAAAAGCGTGATCCTACAGTACGCGAGAGCACAAACGGATGGCGATTTTGCGGCTATGGTATGCACCGAAGGAATGCAGCAAAAGGAAAATGCAATGAACAAATACTTGGTAGCCTACGCAGGCACTGCCGTCGCGATGGTCGCACTTGACATGCTGTGGCTGGGGCTGATCGCCACACCGCTGTACCAGCAAGGCATAGGGCACCTGATGGCCGACACATTCAATGTGCCAGCGGGCATCGTGTTCTATCTGCTGTTTGCTGCGGGTGTTGTGGTCTTTGCGGTGTCGCCCCAGACCGGCGGTTTTGGCTGGAGCAAGACGGTCACTATGGCCGCACTATTCGGTTTCTTTGCCTATGCCACTTATGACTTGACCAACCTCGCCACGCTGAAAGATTGGCCCCTGGGTCTGTCGTTGATCGATATGGCCTGGGGTACGCTCGTCAGCGCACTGGCCGCGTCTGCCGGCAAGGCTGCGATGGATTGGGCGGGCTAAGCGTGACAAATTTTCGCCCTGTGCGCACGATGCTGGCGCAGACCTTTCAGGCCTGGTTGGACGACTATGCGCCCAGCATGGGTGCGGCGCTGGCCTATTACACGATGTTCTCCTTGGCGCCTCTGCTGCTGATTGTCATTGCCATCGCAGGTTTGGTGTTTGGCCAAGACGCGGCGCGTGGCGAGATCGAGGCGCAGTTGCGATCCCTGATGGGCGAAGGCAGCGCCTTGGCGGTGCAAGAATTGCTGACCAGCGTGCGCAAACCCGCATCGGGCATTGCGGCCACCGTCCTGGGTGTTGTTCTGCTGCTGGTGGGGGCGACATCGGTATTTGGAGAGCTGCAAGACGCTTTGAACCGGATCTGGCGAGCACCCGCGCGCAGCAAGGTGGATGGCTGGATCCAGCTCATCCGCTCTAGGCTGCTGTCCTTTGGCATGGTGCTGGCAATGGGCTTTTTGCTGGTTGTCTCGCTATCGATCAGCGCCGCTTTGGCGGTGGCCGGTCGATGGTGGGGACCGCTCTTTGGCCAGTGGGTGGCGTTGGCCGCTGTCGTCGATGCGCTGAGCAGTTTCGCGGTCGTGGCGGCTATGTTTGCCTTCATCTACAAGACCATGCCCAACGCGCAGGTGCAGTGGAGCGACGTATGGGTGGGTGCTGTGGTGACTGCCCTGCTCTTTTCGGCTGGCAAATACGTGATTGGGCTGTACATCGGCCACAGCGGAGTGGTGTCGGGCTTTGGGGCAGCGGGCTCGTTGGTGGTGGTGATGCTGTGGGTCTATTACTCGGCGCAGATCTTTTTGTTGGGTGCGGAGTTCACGTGGATCTATGCCAATACCTTTGGGTCGCGTAGCGCACAAGCCAAGCCAAACAGCACGGGGCTCGAAGGCATTGTCCCCAGCGAGGTGCTACCGAAATAGTAGCTACTAACGCCCATTCCACGAGGGCTAGCGGCCTATTTTATATATATGTCTGCGTCACCAAACGGGTTCTAGACCGCCCTGCACTACGCGGTAGCCACGCGTGCCCATGGCGCGGGCCTCGGCTTCGTCATGGGTCACCAGCAGTGTCGCCATATTGAACTCAGCGATGCGATGGCGAAACTCTGCACGCAACTGCAGACGCATCTGTGCATCCAGTGCAGAAAACGGTTCGTCCAACAGCAGCACACGCGGCCGGGTGATCAACGCACGGGCCAGCGCCACGCGTTGTTGCTCGCCGCCAGACAGTTGCGTCACACGGGCACGGGAAAATTCACCCAGGCCAAAGCGCTCCAGCAGAGCGCAAGCCTGCGTGCGGGCGTCGAGCCTGCGCACGCCTTGCTCTACCAGGCCAAAGGCCACGTTGTCTTGCACGTCCAGGTGCGGGAACAGCGCAAAGTCCTGGAACATCAACGCAAAGCGGCGCCGCTCGGGAGCCAGCGTGGTGATGTCTTCACCATCAAAGACAACTCGGCCGGCATCCAGCGGCTCCAGGCCCGCAACGATCTTGAGCAGGGTACTTTTCCCACTGCCGGATGGGCCCAAGATGGCCACTGTTTCTCCGGGCGCAACGCGCAGGCTCACACCACGCAACAGCACGCGGGCCTGCCAGTCTTTGGAAATAGCGTGCAACTCAAGCATGAACATAACCCTCGGTGTCTTGCCGCCGCTCTCCAGGCACGGGCGCCGCCCATTCAATCACCACAAAGGCCAGCAGGGCCAGGGCCATCAGCAGACAGGACAAGACCAGCGCAGCGTCGCGGTTGGTGGCGCCGGGTCGGCCCAGGTGTTCATACACCAACGTGGTCAGCGTTACCCATTCCGGGCGCGACAAAAACAGCGTGACGGCGAACTCACCCACGGCAGTGGCCGCCGCAAACGCCATGCCGCGGCGCAGCGCCGGGCGCAGCAGGGGCAGAGTCACGCGCCAAAACACATGCCAGGGCGTGGCGCCCAGGGAGCGCGCGGCCTGCGCCAGATGGTGCGGCATGCCGTCCAGCCCCGCAGCGATGGATTTGGCGACAAACGGGTAGGCCAATAAGGCATAGGCGCTGACCAGCAGGCCAAAGCTGGCGGTCCACTGCGGGTAGAGCAACAGCAGTCCAAAGGCGACCATGACCGGTGACACGACAAACGGCAAGAACACGAGCGTGCGCAGCAGCAAAGACCGCCGGGCCGCGAACGCATGGGCGAGACCCAGCGCGGTGGCCAGCATGACGGCCAACACCGTGAAGCGCACGCTGTTCCACAACGCGGCGAGCGTGGCATCCTCCCACAACACACTCCACGCCGACCCACCAGCGCCAACGGCGCGCCACACGATGGCCAGTGGCGGCGCTGCGCAGAATAGACCCAACACCACCAGCGCCGCCCACAGGCTAGCCCATTGGTACACCCCCTGCACGGTGCGTCGGGCGATGGTGTCTGCGCGAACGGGTGCGGCCAGACGCCGCTCGATGGACGCGTAGGCCAGCGCCACGAGACCGGTCAAGCCCAACATCCACAGCGCCAGCGATGCGGCTTGCGCCAGTTGCAGTTCATGGGCGACCAGCGTGTAAATCTCGACTTCCACTGTGGCGTATTCCTGCCCGCCCAACACCAGAGCCAGTCCAAAACCACAGGCGCAGTACAAAAAAACCAGGCACATGGCCGATGCAAGCCACGGTGCAATAGCAGGCAACTCCACACGCACAAACACCCGCCATGGCGTGGCGCCCAGCGTGCGGGCGGCAGCCACGCGCGATGCGCTGACCTGGCCCAGTGCCTCCGTCGCAGTGCGCACCACCAAACACAGGTTGAAAAACAAATTGCCGTAGATCAGCAACCACGGGCCGCCTTGCAGATCGGGGCCGCCCCAGTCATGTACCAGCCCCTGTGGCCCCAGCAACGCCAGAACACCCATGGCTGCCACCAACGTAGGGACTACAAAGGGCAACATCAGCGCGCGCAACACCAAGGTGCGACCGAAAAATTCGAACCGCGCCAGGACCCAGGCCACCGGCAAGCCCATGCCCAAAGCGGCAATGCAACTCACCGTCGCCTGCAAAAAAGACCATGCCAGTCGCCAGCGCAAATACGCGTCTTGCAGCGGGGCCCAGAGTGAGATTTGTCCGCCCTCGAACAACAGGCGCAACGCGGGCAACACCAGCACGATCAGCAAAAAGGCCAGCGGAAAGGCCGCCAGGGCCAGGCGCGCGCGGGTCGTCATCTGTGGCGGGACTACTTCAACACCACTTTGGTCCAGCGCTGCACCCATTGCACATTCTGCGCGGCAATAGCTTGCGGGACGGGACTGTCATGGGTGGCGGGCTCGACGGCATGGCGCAAGGCCTCTACGCGCGGCACGGCTGCCTCTGCAGGAAACATCCACATCTCGGTTTGTAGGCCTTGCTGCACGGCGGGTGAGCGCAAGAATTCGATGAACCGGATGGCAGCCGCACGCTCCTTGCCGCCCTTGACCAAAGCGACGCCCTCTACTTGGCGGAATACGCCACCGGGTAGCGACAAGCTGGCCGTGGGAGGCTCGCTCAGCTTGGTCTTGCTGTAGAAAACTTCGGCCGCCGGGCTGCTGGCATAGCTGACCACCAGGGGTTGGGCACCACCGCTGTGGGTGAATGCTGTGTAGTAGGCCTCGCTCCAGCCCTTGGCCACTGTAAGGCCGTTGGCCCGCATGCGTGCCCACCACACGAAGGCCTTGTCTTCGCCCATGGCGCCAATGGTGGCCAACAGGAATGCATTGCCCGGGCTAGACGTTGCCGGGTTTTGAACGACGAGCAATTTGGCATAGGCCGGCTGCGCCAGATCGTCCAGCGAGCGTGGCAGGGCCAGGCCCTTTTTGGCAAACCAGGCCTTGTCGTAGTTGAGGGTGACATAACCATAGTCCACGGGCACCAGGCCAGCGGGCAGGCTGATGGCAGGTGCTGTGCTTGAAGCCATACCTGACGCCATGCTGGAGGCCTTGACCGTTGGTTTGGAAACTGGCGCATCAAGCGTGTCAAGCACGTTCGCGCCCAGGGCTTTCGCCGCCAGCACGTTGTCGATGCCAAACACGACATCAGCAATGGGGTTAGCGCGGGTCAGTATCAACTTGTTGAGCATCTCGCCCGCATCACCCGCCTTGGTAATGCGCAGCGTGACGCCAGCCTCTTTCTCAAACTGCTCCAACAGGGGCTTGGGCAATGCGAACGAGGCGTGGGTCAGCACGCGCAATTCGGCGGCATGCGCGGTCGCACCCGCCAGCGCAAAGGCAGACAAAACGCCGAGCCTGGCGACGACCTTCAACAACCATTTTTCAATCCTGTGTGTCATACGCGTAGTGCTTTCTTCCATGCGGTGCGGTGGGTGCAGAGCTTACAGGCCTGTCGATCCATTCTGCCCGTCCGCGTTTGAGCCCTCGTTCACAGCATCGGTGACCATGCCCCACTTCGCAAACTCGGGCGCAAAGTCCGCCAGCGCAAGCAGACCCACACAGGGGTACGCGCCGCTGGCCATGGGCTGCCCGCTGGCCAAGCGCCGGGCCAACAAGATGGCGGCCATGCACGGAATTTCGGGGCCATGGCCGTCGTCCGCGGCAATGTGCCATGCGCGCTTGACGGGCTGGCCATTGGCATCCAGCCCCGCCACGCGCACCACCATGCCGCCCAGGGCTGATCCCAAGGGGGTGAATAATGGGGCACCGGCATTCAACACAGCGGCCAGCGCCGATGGATTTTTTAGCCAACCCGCCTGCCGCAGCCACGCCAATACGGCAAACGCCCGCTGTGCCAGGCCTACCTCCAACGCCGCCTTGAAATCAACACGATCACGCACGTGGTAGCGCGCGGGGAAAAGCTCCAGATCCGGAATCTCGCACAAGGAGCCCAGGCGAGGACGCAGGCGCTGAAATGGCACACGCTGCGGGTAGGACCAGCCGAAATAGGTCTGCCAATGGCCGCCATTCCATACCTCGATCGGGCCGCCGCAGTAGCTCAGCACCGCACGCAACGTGGCCACGCCACGCGGAGCGGTGTGGGCAGGTGCTATGCAGGTGTCGATAGTGTCCAGCCGCTGCCAACCTGCGGATAGCGCATCAACCACGGCGGACGATAGCGCGGGCACGGTGCTGGCGCCGGTGATGGCAACACGCCCTGTGTCCACAAATGCGGTGTGCAGCGCGCGTGAAAAGTCACAGACAAAGCGCCGACCATCGGCCAGGTCGATGTAATGCACGCCCGCCTGGGCGCAAGCCTGTGCCACTGCATAGTCTTGGTTTTGAAACGGCCCCGCTGTGTGGATCAGCAAGTCGACCTGTTGGTCTTGGAGACACTGCGCAAAGCCTGCGCTGTGCATATCCACCGCCACGCCTTGCGCGCCCGGCCATGGGGCAGCCAAGGCAGCGGCACGCAGGCCATCGCGCCCGGCCACCAGCAATTGCATGCGCGCATCACCCGCTAACGCGCGGCTGATGCGTGCACCAAAGTTCCCATAGCCCCCCAGCACCATGACTTTCATCGGCTTGTTGTCCCTTTCTGTCTAGACCAGACTATAGGCGCAGCGGCCAAGCGAATCGCGCCAAAATCCCATCACAATGGCACTATGTATTCACCGCTTGCGGCCCTATTGGTCACTTTCTCATGGCAAGAGCTGCGCACGCACCCCTGGCGCAATGCAGCGGCCGTGGTGTCGGTGATGCTGGGTGTGGCACTGGCGTTTGCGGTGCATGTGATCAACGCTTCGGCGTTGGATGAGTTTGCGCAAGCCGTGCGCTCGGTCGGCGGCCAGCCTGACTTGGAGCTGCGTGCCCACACCGGCACAACCACAGGCATCGATGACCTGATGCTGGCGCGCATGGCCCGCAACCCGGATGTGGCTCTGACCAGCCCCGTGCTGGAGCTGAGCAGCTATGCGCTCAACGCGGTGGACCCCAACGCTGCGCCCGCGCAGCTTGGTGAATCGTCTCGCGTGTTGTTGCGCATGGTCGGTGTGGATGCCCTGCAGGTGGGGCAACTGAACCCCGACTTAATTCCCCTGCCCTCTGCCGACGCAGACCGGTTGGACATTTTTGCACCCGACACGGTATTTTTGAACGCCAGCGCGCGCAGACGCATACCCGGCGACACGGTGAAATTGCAATGGGGCCTGCAGATCAAGACTGTGCGAGTGGCAGGCACGGTGCGCGCCTCTGGCCCGCCGCTGGCCGTGATGGACATTGCCGCCGCGCAAGATCTGTTCGGAAAAGTCGGGTACTTGACCCGGCTGGACCTGCGCCTGCGCGCAGGTGTGGACCGCAAGGCCTTTGCGCGCACCGTGCAGGCCGCGCCCGACTGGCCTGACACGGCACAACTGGTGGAACCGGGCGATACGCTGGAGCGCATGTCTACGCTGTCGCGCGCCTACCGGGTAAATTTGACGGTGTTGGCGTTGGTGGCCTTGTTCACGGGCGGGTTTCTGGTGTTTTCGGTGCTGGCGCTCAGTGTGAGTCGGCGGGCACCGCAGTTTGCGCTGCTTGGCGTATTGGGGCTGACCGGTCGCCAGCGCCTGCGACTGGTGCTGCTAGAGGCTCTGGCGCTGGGCTTGGTCGGCAGCGCCTTGGGTATAGCGCTGGGCACGGGGCTGGCGGCGCTGGCCTTGCGCCTGCTCGGAGGTGACTTAGGCGGTGGCTACTTCTCAGGCGGCGCTCCGGCCTTGCAGTGGAGCCCTGTAGCGGCTGTGGTTTTTGCGGCATTGGGTGTGCTGGCGGCATTGGTCGGCGCTTGGTGGCCAGCACGCTGGGCGCAGGGGCTGCCGGCCGCGCAAACCCTCAAGGGCTTGGGGACAGCACCGAACTCCCAAAACCACGCCATATTGGCCATCTGCTTGTCGCTGGCAGGTGGCCTGCTGGCATTGATGCCGCCGGTGTGGGGCGTGCCACTGGCTGCCTATGCCAGCGTGGGCCTGATCCTGGTGGGTGGCATTGCCGGACTGCCATGGCTGGTGGGCGTAGTGCTGGACCGCGTAGCACCAATGGTTGCCCGCCATGCGCTGCCGTTGCTGGCGGTGGAACGCGCGCGCCGGGTGCGCGGCAGTGCGGCCGTGGCCGTGAGCGGCGTGGTGGCATCGCTGAGCTTGGCGGTAGCGCTGACCGTGATGGTGGCGAGCTTTCGGACATCGGTCACGCAGTGGCTCGACACGGTATTGCCCGCCGCGTTGTATGTGCGCAGCGCCACCAGCGCCAGCGCGCAGGACACTGCCTACTTCGAGCCCGCCTTTGTGCAGGCTGCAGCACAACTCCCGGGCGTGCAGCGCTTGGCTACCCAGCGCAACCAGCAGTTTTTGCCCGACCCGGCACAGCCTGCAGTCACGCTGATCGCCAGGCCGCTAGGCCCCCAAGCTGGACCCAACCACGGCCTGCCGATGATTGGCGAGTCGCTACCGGTGCCTGCCGGGCAAATCGGCATCTACGTCAGCGAGGCGATGGTGGACCTGCACGGCGCCCGCCCAGGCACGGTCTATGCCCCGCTCTCTAAGCAATTTAGGCCTCTAGCCCTCGTCGCACCTGCACAACCCGCTACTTTTTTTATAGCAGGTGTATGGCGAGACTATGCGCGCCAGTTTGGCACCATTGCCATGGACCAAGCCGATTTCGAGCGCCTCAGTGGCGACACGCGCGTCAACGACCTGGCGCTGTGGCTGGAGCCCGATGCCAACCTGCCCGCACTGGAGCAATCGCTGCGCCAACTGGCCGACGCGCAAGCCCACACGCCGGGCGGCGAGGCCGGCCGCTTGATGGACTTTGGCTCGGCACGCGAGATACGCGCCACCACGCTGCGCATCTTCGACCGCAGCTTTGCGGTGACCTACTGGCTGCAAGCGGTGGCGATCGGCATTGGGTTGTTTGGTGTGGCGGCGTCTTTCAGCGCGCAGGTGTTGGCACGGCGCAAGGAGTTTGGTTTGCTGGTACACCTGGGCCTGACACGCCGCCAGGTGTTGCGGGTGGTCGCCGCCGAGGGCCTGGCCTGGACCACGCTGGGCGCGATTGCCGGCATGGGCCTGGGGCTGGCAGTGTCGGTGGTGTTGGTGCATGTCGTCAATCCGCAGAGCTTTCACTGGAGCATGGAACTGAGCCTG
>JANXVI010000494.1 GCA_025351745.1 Rhodoferax sp. | reverse complement strand
GGGGTTGGCGTGCACCACGGCATGCAAACCATTGGGCAAGCGGGCCAGGTCGCCATGGGCTTTGACGTAGTTCAGCAAGTCCATGCGGAAGTCGTTCAGGCCCAGATCGGTAATGGAGACCCCGGTTTTGAGGTCTTCCATTTCGATGACCTCCTCTTGCAAGCGGCGCAATTGCTCTTTGCGGTAGGCCACGTCATTGGCCTGGGAAGACAGTACGTTGTCATCGCCCGTGGCAGTCACGTCGGCAATCATCATGCGGCTTTCGACCCGCTCTTTGAGGCGGATGTACTCGTCCAGGCTGATGTCGGGCCAGTAGTTGACCAACTGGATGCGCGCATTGGGGGAGCCAATACGGTCCACCCGGCCAAAGCGCTGGATGATGCGCACCGGGTTCCAGTGGATGTCGTAGTTGATAACGGTGTCGCAGTCCTGCAAGTTCTGGCCTTCGGAGATGCAGTCGGTGCCGATCATTACGTCGATTTCGCCCGGCTCATGCGGCATGGTCAGCGCCTTTTCTTTGGCGCGCGGTGCGAACAGCGTGAGCATGGTCTGAAAGTCGATGCCCTGACGCGGGTTTGCGGCCAGCCTGAGCGTGGTTTTGGGCTCGGTGGAGCCGGTGACCTTGCCGGTGTGGATGCCGTGATTCTGGAACAAGCTTGCGGCCAGATTGTCGTACAGGTAATTGGCGGTGTCTGCGAACGCGGTGAATATCAGCAGCTTGCGGTTGCCGGGGTTGATTGGGTTGGCCAGCTTGTGCTCGATCTGCGCTTTGAGGTGTTGGAGCTTGGCATCGTCCGCCGGGATGATTTTGGCCATTTCAGCCAACAGCCCGTCAATGACGGCCAAGTCGGCATCCAGGTCATGTTCCCAAGAGGGCAAGTCCATATCGCCCAAGTCGATTTGCACTTTGCCGCCTGTGGTGTTCTCGCCGCTTCCCCGGTCATCGCCATCGTCCAGGTCGGGCAATAGGTCATCATCAAAATCGGCATCTTCAAAGTCGGGCGTGTGGTCGGTGAACTTGGCGGCCTTGCCCGACTTCTTGAAGGCGGCAATCTTGCCCAGCGCCTTCTGGTGGTTGCTTTGCAGGCTCTGCAATGTTAGGCGGAACGACGCGACGGAGCTTTCCAGCCGTTTCAGCAGGTTGACGGTCATCAGCGCCTGCAAGCTTTTTTCGCGGTCGGCCTGCTTTAACTTGCCACCACCACTGGCCACCTCGGTGTCATACATATCCTCGTACTTCTTGATGCGGCTGGGCAGGATGTAACTAACGGGGGCGTACACGGCCAGCTTCAAGAGCGAGAGCTGGTTGAAGATGTCATTGAAGCCAATAACGTCGGTGCGCTGCGTCAATGCGCAGTGGAACGACAGGGGTTTGAGGCGCTCGGGGAAGTTGCCGATGTCCTTGGTGTCGTAGAAGGTTTCGATGTGTTTGCGAGAGCGGGCAATGGTCACGCTGTCCAGCAGCTCGAAAAAGTCGAAGTCCAGCGCGGCGAGGATGGCGCTGGCGGTGCGCTCCTCGGGTGGCAACTTGGTCCAGTTGTTGAACGCAGCTTGTGCGCGCCGGAATATCTCGTCGATGTCCTTCTCGGTGCGCAGCTTGTCGCCCAGCAAGCCGGCGTTGCCTTCATAGGCCAGGGCCAATTGGTTGCGCAGATCGTTGAACCGGTTGTTGACCGGCGTGGCGGACAACATCAGCACCTTGGTTTTCACGCCCTGCTTGATGACGGAGTTCATCAGCTTTTGGTAGCGCGTCTCCTTGTCCTTGTAGACATCGTTGTTGCGGAAGTTGTGCGACTCGTCGATGACCACCAGGTCATAGTTGCCCCAGTTCACCCGGTTGAGCGGCGTGCCAAACGACTCGCCACTGGTGCGCTGCAAGTCGGTATGGCACAGCACCTCGTAGTTGAACCGGTCTTTGGCAAAGATGTTGGTTTTGAGGTTGCGGTTGTAGGTGAGCCAGTTGTCGGCCAGCTTCTTGGGGCACAGCACCAACACCGAGCGGTTACGCAGCTCGTAATACTTGATGACGGCCAGAGCCGTGAAAGTTTTGCCCAGGCCCACGCTGTCGGCCAAGATGCAGCCGTTGTAGGTTTCCAGCTTGTTGATGATGCCGGTGGCGGCATCTCGTTGGAAGTTGAACAGCTTTTGCCAAACCAAGGTGTCCAGGTAGCCGGTGCGGTCGTTGGGCAGCACGTCTTCATTGAGGTCTTCCAGGAACTCGTTGAAGATGTTGTAGAGCATCAGGAAGTAGATGCGCTCGGGCGAATTCTCTTGGTACACCGACGCGATGTGCTCGCACACCAGGCTGGTCACGTCTTTGAGTTTGTCGGGATCAGCCCATATCTGGTCGAAGAGGCTCAGGAAAACGCCGGTATGAGCGGGCTCGTCGAACTTGTTGACGATGTTGGACACCGCGTTGCCACGCTGGTAGCCCAAGTCGACGGCAGTGAAACCATGCAGCGGCATGTAAACGGCGTTCGGCGCAGCTGCGGCAGCGGTCTGCACCGCCGCAAACTGCTGCATGGGTGCGCCACCGCTATTGGACCGAAACTTGGCTTTGCGACGCATCCAGTCGGCGCATTCGCGGGCGATGGCACGCTGGGTCAGCTTGTTTTTAAGCTGCACCTCGAACTCGGTGCCGTAGAAACTGCGCTCTGTGTCGCCTTTGGGGATGTGGAACTCGCGCCGTTCCTTTTTGGCGACATCGGTCACCTCGTCGGGCATGAACGATGAAGACGTGAAAATGAACTCGAACGACTCGACCGATTCCAGCTCGCGTTTCAAGGCCTCATAGGCGTAGATGGAGAAGCATGATGCGGCGATTTTGAGCCGCGCACCGGGCTCAATGGACTGCTTGATGTCCTCCCCCAGCAGCTCGTTGATGTTGTCGATGAGTTTCATGCTCTTTTTCTGACGCTCCTTGGCCGCATCTTACCGAAGGTGGGATCGGGTTTTCGGAGCGGAAAGGCACGCAAGAGCAATCCCCAGGCCATCACTATGGGTGGTGTTGGCCCAGTATTGGGATAAGCCTCACGGCAAAGGGGAGTTGCGCCCGCCAGAGCCGTGGTTATGCCCGGATGGGCATGTTCCGGTCTGGCGGGGAAAACTGCCCTTTTTGAGGGCTGCTCAGGGGGATGCCCAGCGGCGGGATTCGCGAAGGCATTCCCCCAAGAGCTTGATTAAATGCCCGGTTATCCGGGGCCTTTGTAGGCTGCTTATTTGGCAGTAAATAGCGGCGCTGGATGCCTGGCCCATAATGAAGTCCGAAGCCTTCGCTGCCTGACTAGCAGCGGTGAAAATTGCCTTCTTGTCATTTTTCAAGACTTTGATCCAGCTCTGAACATAGTCAGCATGGGCTTCAATCGTTGCGTCGATCATGCCCAACTGCCCTACGGTAAACGCAGCACCCAGTTCGGCGACAAGTTCTTCAAAGGCATAGGCATCATCATCAAACCTTTTGCCAAAACTGCGATTCAAGCGGGATTCGCCCCCTGTCCAATGAGTGAGTTCATGCAATGCGGTGGCATAAAAATTTGCTTCCGATGTGAATCGCTCACGTGCTGGCAAACAGATTTTGTCAGCGCTGGGTGAGTAGTAGGCGCTGTCGAAGTCAAAGTGGATAGATGCCTTGCTGTTGACCAAGATTTGCTCTGCTTCGTGGTGTGGGTTGAATGATTTCGCGGGTGTCGAACTGGCCGTGGCCCTCAAGTCAACGGGCAAACCGTCAATCTGTGCCACATTGAACAGCCAAAAAAAGTTTGGCCATGAAGTACGTCTCCTGTTCATCATCCGCTTTGGCTTCGTCACGTTTGCCGACCGTCCTGTAATAAACGCACATCACCGATTTCTCTCCTTTGCGCACGTTGGCCCCCAGGTCGGCGGCTTGTTTGAATGTCAGCCATTGACTGGATGCATAGGTTTTGTCTGCCATTTCCGCCCAAAGTACCAGCACGTTAATGCCGTGATACCGCTCGCCGGACTTGGCATTGACTGGCAAACCGGTTGCCTTTCCACCGGTCCAGCGTGCGCCGGTTTTGACGGTGCCGCGCTCCAGCAAGTTGATGATTTTGTCGGTAATGTTTTGATTGATGTCCATGAAAAGCCCCTTTGAGTTGAATTCGAGGGCTTAAAAATCACCCTCTCGCTCTGACCTGGCGCTTCCCCTTTGGGGACGGGAGGGGGTGACTTTTGGACGTCAAAAAAACGGACTGTCTAGCCCGTTGTCTTCATCACCCCCACCAAATCCCCGGCATAACTGATCGGGCGTTTGGTGGGGGTGTCGGGCTGGACTGTTCGTTTTGGTTGTTGGTATTTGAGGCGCTGCGCCCGAAACTGGCGTGCCACAAAGCGAAGCGACTGGCGCGATAGTTTTAGCTGGGCCGATACGATGACGCTGGCGTTATCGTTCCCCAGAGGGGATGCCATACGGCGGGGATGTCACTTGTGACTTCCCCAAGAGCTGCATTCAGCGGCTGTTTGCGTTAGGGATCGTCACCCGCATGGGCGGAGACAGTTTTGGGCGTTCTGCGAAAACTGGCTCAGTGCAAAGCATAGAGCGCGGGCCGGAGACATCGCCCTGAATGCCCCGGTTTTTCGTTTTAATTACGGCAGGCTCCTAGAAATCGTCATTTATTCGATTATTCGGCGTGCACCAGACGCAGCGGAAGTCAGCGTCAGCAATGCTATAAAACCTTGGGAATATTTTGCCTTGCGACGGACAAAAATGCTGACTCGCCCAAAACGACAGGCTCAAAAGCAATTGTGGTGCCGTTCGGAAGAGCTTGGTGAGGTTCCTGTGCTATTGGTACGCACTCCAGCAATCCTGGCATTCCGTAAAGAACACCGCCGAATTTCATTACACCCAGTCGCCGTGTATTCACATATGTGGCGATGGTCGCATCGATTATGTGATCCTTGCCCACTGTTACCCAAGAGTGACAGTCGAACACTGATCCGTGACCACTACTGACCCAATCAAGGAATTTCTTTTCTGAAAACTCAAAACCGCCGTTCTCGTCGATTGTTACGTTTCCCATAGTTAAATTGGCATCCACATCCTTATAGTTCGCACGTATAAATCGAGCAATCAAATAGTGAACGTTTCCACAATCCCCTCCCAGCGACATATGAACATTCTGATTCCTCGATCGATATTGCTTTATTTGGTCGTAGAGGCCATGCGCAACCTTTCTTGCGATCATCTCTAACTTAACGGCGTCAACGGGGGTTTTGGTCAAAAGCGCGTCTGGCTGGAACCCCTACGATACAGTGAATGCGTAGGCTTGATTAAAGCTGGCGTTGAATAATGTCGGTTGATGACTATTCGCTTTTGGTTTCGATTGAAAGAGTGAAAATATTTTTTCAAACATACTGCTGGACTATGATTCTCGACTGAATGTTGCAAAAAATTGTGGAGTCATGTCTAAAGCGAAAGAGTACAACCTCTATCTCACGCGACGCTGTTCGACATCAATCGATGATGCCAGCTGAGGCCACCGTTATTGGACAGCAAGTCGGGGTTTTCAAACTCGATTGCTGGCGAAACACAAGGACAAAACGTCCAATAGCAGAGGATACCGATGCTTTTGCCTAAGATACTCTTCAATTGGGTTCGCGCCCAATCAGCGGGGAAAGCGATGACGTTATCCAGAGCCTTAACCAATTTGGAACTTGTGGGTAGCGTTTGGGTAAGTGACCACTTGAGCGCTGTACAAAAGGGTGCCCAATCAGTTGGAATGGACGGCACCAACCCCTTATGAATCAACAACTTAAAAGCGATGGCAAAACTACGAACCAAGGGGTCGTGGGTTCAATTCCTGCCAGCCGCACCATAAAGTTAGGGCCTGTGATTACAAAGTCACAGGCCCTTTTCTTGTTCCATATTTTGTCGGAAACTCGGGCCTCGCAGGTCATACCCACCGTATTCCATGAGCAAGGCTTTTACCAAAGAGTCCGACAACGCAGACGACGAAGATGGTCTGCAATTGCCCCCTATTCCCGGCGGCGGCAAAAACTACATCACGCCCAAAGGCTACGCCACGCTACGCAGCGAATGGCTGGACTTGATGGACACCGAGCGTCCCAAGATCGTTGAGGCGGTATTTTGGGCGGCCAGTAATGGCGACCGCTCGGAGAATGGCGACTACCTGTACGGCAAGAAGCGTTTGCGTGAGATCGACCGCAGAATCCGCTTTTTGACCAAGCGCCTGGAGATTGCAGAGATCGCCAACCCATCCGTTCACCATGGCAACGACCAGATATTCTTTGGGGCCACCGTGACCTATTCAGATGAAGCGGGGCAAGAGCGCACCGTCACCATCATGGGCATTGACGAGGCCAACAGTGCAATGGGCGAAGTGAGCTGGATTTCACCCATTGCCCGCACCCTTCTCAGGGCCCGTGTGGGCGATACGCTCAAGCTGGTGATGCCTGGCAAGGTTGAAGAAATCGAAGTGCTGGGCGTCAGCTACCCTGTCGCAGACGTTAGCTAGTATCCCCAACAAATTTTGGCACCGCCACCTTGCGCCGTTCCGCGCGCATGACCGACGCCGTGCGGTTCAGGTTGCGCAGCACCACGGCAAGATGCGCGCTGTCGCGCACTCCGACCACAAAGCGGAAGTCGACATCTTCTTGGGCGCCTTCACTCCCCATGTCAATGTGAACGATGTCGGCCTCGGCCGCGGCCAGTGCCGCAGCCACTTTGGCCAGCACCCCCTTGCCGTTTTTGGCGGTGACCATGACGCCGGTCTCAAACGAGCGCACCGGCTCGTCAGACCAATCCACATTGATGAAGCGTTCGCTGTCCTTGTACAACAGCTTCTTGGCCACGGGGCAATCGTGTACGTGGACTACTAAACCTTCGCCGCGACCCAAGTAACCCACAATCCCATCGCCTGGTATGGGCTTGCAGCAACTTGCAAACTGCACCGACGTGTTCTCGCTGCCGTCAAGCGTGATGGAGCCTTGGGACGTGGACTCGTGCGCGGTGAAGCGTTCGCGGGTCAGCAGCAGGGCATCGGGCTTTTGGCCACTGTCTGCCAGCAGGAGCACCAGTCGTTTGGCCACGATATGGGCAATGCGCTTGCCCAGCCCAATGTCGGTCAGAAGCTCTTGGCGATTCTTGCTGCCGGTAAATCGCAACAATTTTTCCCAAATCGGCTCATAACTGGGTTCCAGGTCAGCGTCCGGGAATCGGTCTATACCTTCGGCGCGCAAAGCCTGAGCCAGCAGCTTTTCGCCCAAGTCTTCCGACTCCGTATGCGCCATCGTCTTCAAGTGGTGCCGGATCTTGGACCGGGCTCGCCCGGTCCGCACAAAACCCAGCCAGGCCGGGTTGGGCGTAGCCGTGGGTTCGGTCAGCACTTCAACCACATCGCCATTTTTAAGTTCAGTGCGCAAGGGAACTTGTTCGCCATTGATGCGGGCCGATACCGTTCTATCCCCGACGTTGCTGTGAATAGAGTAGGCAAAGTCGACAATCGTTGCGCCCCGCGGCATGGCCATGATCTGGCCTTTGGGCGTGAAGACATAGACAGCATCGGGAAACAGGTCGACTTTGACATGGTCCCAAAACTCACCGGCGTCTCGGGTTTCATCCTGGATGTCGAGAAGGGATTGCAGCCACTTGTTGCCCAAGCGGTCAGAGGGGGCGTCTTCCGGGTTATTGACCTTGTACAACCAGTGCGCAGCCACGCCGGATTCTGCCACTACATGCATGGCCTCAGTGCGCATCTGGAACTCGACATTCACGGCAGACGGGCCCACCAGCGTGGTGTGCAAGGACTGGTAACCATTGAGCTTCGCAATAGCGATGTGGTCCTTGAACTTGCCAGGTAGCGGTTTGTAGAGCTGGTGCAGTACGCCCAGTGCGGTGTAGCAGTCTATAACGGTGGGCACGATGACCCGAAAGCCGTAGATATCGGTCACCTGCGCAAAGCTCAGGTGCTTGGTGTCCATCTTTTTGTAGATGGAGTACAGCGTTTTTTCGCGACCTGCGATACGCACGTTGATACCCGCATCGGCAAACGCGGCCTCTACCTCCTTCTCCACCTTCTGAATCAGGTCGCGGCGTCGGCTGCGGGCTTTGGTGACCGCCTTGGACAACGTGGTGTAGCGCCAGGGCCGCAGGTATCGGAAGGACAGGTCCTGCAACTCGCGGTAGGTTTGGTTCAGACCCAGACGGTGCGCGATGGGGGCGTAGATTTCCAGCGTTTCCGATGCAATGCGGCCCCACTTGCTGCGTGGCACATCGCCCAGGGTGCGCATGTTGTGCGAGCGGTCGGCCAGCTTGATCAGGATGACACGCACATCACGGGCCATTGCCAAAAGCATCTTTCGGAAGGACTCGGCCTGGTTTTCTTCCCGGGTGTTGAATTGCAGCTTGTCCAGCTTGGTCAAGCCATCCACCAATTCGGCGACCGGAGAGCCAAATTTTTCTATCAGCTCGGCCTTGGTAATGCCACAGTCCTCCAGCGAATCGTGCAGCAGCGCTGCCATCAGTGCCTGGGCATCGATCTTCCATTCAGCGCATTGCGCGGCAACGGCAATCGGGTGGGTGATGTAGGGTTCCCCGTTGTTACGTAACTGACCCAAATGGGCTTCGTCGGCAAAGCGGTAGGCTTGGCGTACCTTTCCTAGGTCTTCCGGAGACAGGTAGTCCAGCTTGGAGATGAGCCCGGCAAAACTGGCCGCTGCGGCGTTGGCTGCGGCCGGCCCTAAAGCGGGCCCAGCGTCTACGCTGGCTGCTGCACTATCTTTGCGCGTTGGTGGTTTGACAGGGGTGCCCATGGTGTAAATGTAGCGCGCTCCCAAAGCATTGGTCCGCCAGGCCTTCAGGTGGCCAAAAAAAAACACCGCATGCGGTGCTTTTTAGGGAGTGTCAACGTTCAGAGAGGGACTTTTTTCAACATTTCAATGCCGATTTTGCCTGCAGCGATTTCGCGCAAGGCAGTGACGCCCGCCTTGTTTTTGCTCTCGATCTTGGGTGTGTGGCCCTGGTTGAGCATGCGGGCACGGTACGTGGCTGCCAGCACCAATTGGAAACGGTTGGGAATCTGCAACAGGCAGTCTTCTACAGTAATACGGGCCATGGAGTTCTCCGAAAGACTAGGGGATGAGCAACGCTTTGAATGTTTCGGCTCTGGCACGGCGCTGCGCTGCAAATTTGAGCCGTTGGGAGTGAACAATGGCTTTCAAATCGAAAAGCGCACGGTCAAACAATTCGTTAATTATAACGAAATCAAATTTTCCGGCCTGCGCCACTTCGATGGCTGCATTTTTCATGCGCACATCGATTACTTCTGGCGCATCTTCACCACGGCGTTCCAGTCGTGAGCGCAGTTCTTCCCAACTGGGAGGGAGGATGAAGACCGAGATGGCGTTTGCGAAGATGTTTTTGATCTGGATTGCTCCCTGGTAGTCAATTTCCAAAATCACATCGGCGCCCTGGGTCATGCGTTCTTCGATGGCGCGCTTGGACGTGCCGTAGCGAAAGTTATGAACACGGGCCCATTCGACAAAACCGTTGGCGTAGACCATGGCGTCAAACTCCGGCTCAGATACAAAGAAGTACTCGCGGCCATGCTTTTCCTGGCCCCTGGGTGGCCGCGTGGTGTGCGACACCGAGGGTTGCACGTGCGAATCCAGCTCTAACAGCGCCTTGACGAGGCTGGATTTTCCGGCCCCGCTGGGCGCGGCGACAACAAAAAGGTTACCGGGATAGTCCATACCTTATTCTATGTTCTGAACCTGCTCGCGCATTTGCTCGATCAGTACCTTCATGTCCACCGAAATATGGGTCAGCTCCAGCGCCGCGGATTTTGAACCCATCGTGTTGGCCTCGCGGTGCAACTCTTGTATCAAAAAGTCCAGCCGCTTGCCGATCTCGCCGCCTTTGTTGATCAGGCGCTCCAACTCGTCCAGGTGGGAGCTGAGCCGGGTAATTTCTTCTGCCACGTCGATGCGGATGGCAAAGGCGGTGGCTTCGGTCAGCGCGCGATCTTGGGCTGCTTCTGGAAGTGTGGTTCCATCGGTCAAGGCCATGGCGTCTTTCCAGCGGGTCAAGAAGCGCTGGCGGTTCTGCTCCACCAATTGGGGGATCAGCGGCACAGCCTGTCCAGCCAAGGTGCGCAACTGGGCAATATGGTCCAGCAGCATGCTGGAGAGGCGGGCACCCTCGCGCTGGCGCGAGCCCAACAGGGCCTTGAGCGCTTTGTCGGCCAGTGGCACGACAACCGCGGCCCAGTCGTGCGAGCTGGTTTGCTCGGCGGCAGACAGGCGAATCACGTCGGCCACGCTCAGCGGCGTCGCCGTGGGCAACCAGGCCTTGACGTTGTCTTGCACGGCGTTGAGCCGCTGCAACATGCGGGGCGTGGGCTCAGCAATGGTGCTGGCGGCTTGCATCTCGATAGAAGCGCGCACTTCAACCTTGCCGCGCTTGAGGCAACCCACCAACAGGTCGCGCAGGGCGGGCTCAAATTGGCGCAGGTCTTCAGGCAGGCGGAACGACAAGTCCAGGAAGCGGCTGTTTACCGAGCGGATTTCCAAACCCAGTTGTCCTGCCGGACCTTTGCCGTCACTCTCGGGCGTTGCGGCGCCGGTGCTGTGCTGTGCACTGGCGTAACCTGTCATGCTATAAACTGGCATTGCTTATTCTCAGTTCGTGAAATGGCCCCGAGAATAACCCGGTTCAGACGGATCAGACAGGCGTGTAACTCTTAATTTATGTCGAAGGTCAAACCAGCACCCTTACCCCCCGACACCACCATTGGCGGCTATCGCGTCATTCGCAAAGTGGCTGCGGGCGGTTTCGGCTTGGTGTACTTGGCGTTGGACGCGGATGGCCAGCGTGTGGCCGTCAAGGAATACCTGCCGTCATCCCTTGCAACTCGGGCACCGGGCGAATTGCTTCCGCAGGTACAGCCGGAAAAGCTGTCACTGTACCGCCTGGGCCTCAAAAGCTTCTTTGAAGAAGGACGTTCGCTGGCCCAAATATCCCACCCCTCGGTGGTCAGCGTGCTCAATTTTTTCCGTGAGAACGAAACCGTCTACATGGTGATGAACTACCTGGAGGGCGCCGCCCTGCAAGACTTCATCGTCACTGCACGCGACCTGAAGCAAAGCAAGGTGTTTCGCGAGTCCACGATACGTTCGCTGTTTGACGAAATCCTGCGCGGCCTGCGCATCGTGCACCAGCACAAGATGCTGCATCTGGACATCAAGCCCGCCAACATTTTCATCACCGACGACAACAAGTCCGTGCTGATCGATTTTGGCGCCGCGCGTGAGGTGTTGAGCAAGGAAGGCAACTTCATCCGCCCCATGTACACACCAGGCTTCGCTGCGCCCGAGATGTACCGGCGCGATGCATCTATGGGGCCGTGGACGGACATCTACGCCATTGGTGCCTGTATCTATGCCTGCATGCAGGGCTTTCCGCCCAATGAAGCGCCGCAGCGGCTGGAGAAGGACCGCATTGCAGTTGCTCTGGCCCGCCTGCGCGGCGTCTACTCCGACAACCTGATCGAGGTCGTGGAATGGTGCATGTCGTTGGACCCGTTGTCCCGGCCGCAATCGGTCTTTGCCTTGCAAAAAGAGTTGAGCCGTGAGGGCGAACGCCGCTACACCAAGCTCAGCGTGGGCGAAAAAGTTCGCATGCAGTTTGACACCATGGTGACCGACACCAAGCGCAGTGTTTTGGGTGTCTCTAACGTGGGTGTGAAACCGAAATGAGCGCCCCCACGGTCACAATGTTCCCTGCCCCCCAGGGGGGCGTCGACCTCCTTGAGGCGGCTCGGCGGAGGTCCGAAATGAGCGCCCCCACGGTCACAATGTTCCCTGCCCCCCAGGGGGGCGTCGACCTCCTTGGGGCGGCACGGCGGAGGTCCCAATGAAGTTTTCCGTATTCCAGATCAGCCGTAAAGGCGGCCGTGAAAAAAATGAAGACCGAATGGGGTATTGCTATACCAAAGCATCCGGTCTTTTTTTGCTGGCCGACGGTATGGGTGGCCACCCTGAGGGTGAAGTGGCCGCCCAAATGGTGCTGCAGGCCATCTCGGCGCTGTACCAGAAGGAAGCCAAGCCCGAGATCGAAGACCCTAAGGCCTTCTTCAACATGGCCATCATGTCCGCGCACCGGCAGATCCTGCGCTACGCTGCCGAAAATCATTTGATGGACACCCCGCGCACCACCCTGGTGGCCGCCATTGTGCAAGGTGGCACCGCATACTGGGTGCACTGCGGCGATTCGCGTCTGTACTTTGTGCGCCATGGCGAGTTGCTGGCCCGCACACGTGATCACTCGTATATCGAACAGCACCAAGACGCCAAACCCGACGTTCCGCTGCCCGACAAGTTCAACCGCAACGTGCTCTACACGTGCCTGGGCTCACCGACCAAACCCGTTTTTGATGTGACCGGCCCAGTGCCGCTACAACAGGGCGACCGCATCTTGTTGTGTTCGGACGGCCTGTGGGGCAGCCTGGACGATGCCGACATCGTCTACCAATTGGGCCAAAAGCCGGTAGGCACTGCAGCGCCCGAACTGGTTGATCGCGCGCTGATCAAGGCGGGTGCGCACAGCGACAATGTCACCGTCATCGCGATGGAATGGGAAACGCCGGACTCCTTCGAATCCACACGCGGCAGCATCTCTACCGACTCCATCGAAGACGGCGTGTTTGCTTCGACCGTTCAGGCCGGTTGGCTCGACTCGGGTGTAGACGATCTGGACGACGCGGCCATCGAGCGCTCGATTGCCGAGATCAACGAGGCCATCCGCCGCTCTGCCGCCCGCAAGGCGTAGCATTTGCAGGCTCGGCTGCGACCCCACCCGCCACCATTCCACAGACGGCCGGCTTTGTTGTCGCGCCGTTTTTGTTTTTCAGGTTGCCTATTTTTGGAACACATATGACCCCATTTCTTCGATCCCGCGCACGCGCCGCTGACCAGTTGCGCCCGGTGCGCATCACGCGTGGCTACACCGTGCACGCAGAGGGCTCGGTACTGATCGAGTTTGGGGCTACCCGGGTGCTGTGCACCGCGTCTGTCGAAGAGCGCGTGCCGCCACACAAACGCGGCAGCGGCGAAGGCTGGGTCACCGCCGAATACGGCATGCTACCCCGCGCAACGCACACCCGCAGCGACCGCGAAGCCGCGCGCGGCAAGCAAAGCGGGCGCACGCAAGAAATCCAACGCCTCATCGGCCGGTCCATGCGCGCCGTGTTTGACCTGAAGAAGCTGGGCGAGCGCACTATCCAGCTCGACTGCGACGTTCTACAGGCCGATGGCGGCACCCGCACTGCCGCCATCACGGGCGCATTTGTCGCGGCGCAAGACGCTGTCAATGGTTTGCTGAAGGCGGGCAAGATCACCGAGTCGCCCATCATGGCCTCGGTGGCAGCCATTTCGGTAGGCATCGTGCAGGGCACGCCGCTGTTGGATCTGGAATACGTGGAAGACTCCGCATGTGACACCGACATGAATGTGGTGATGACCGGCGTCGGCCATTTTGTCGAAGTGCAGGGTACGGCCGAGGGTGTGGCATTTACCCGCGCCGAGATGGACCAACTGCTAACTCTGGCCGAAAAGGGGATCACCGAGCTGATGGACTTGCAACGGCACGCGCTATCAATATAGTAGCTACTGATGCATATTCCACCAGGGCTAGGGGCTGTTTTTATGCACAGACGTTGCTGAAAGGCCTCTGTAAAACCCATTGTGGGTTTTTAATCTGTTTGGGTTGCATCGGCTGAAGATAGCGTTAAAGGTCTGTCCTGCAAGGAATCAGAAATGAAAATAGTTCTCGCATCCAACAATTCGGGCAAGCTCGCCGAATTGCAAGCCATGCTCACGCCGCTGGGCTGTGCGCTGGTGCCCCAAGACGAACTGGGTGTGCCGGAGGCACCCGAGCCTTATCGGACTTTTGTCGAGAACGCGCTGACCAAGGCGCGCAACGCGGCTCGGCACACTGGCCTGCCCGCGTTGGCCGACGACGCCGGCCTGTGCGTGGACGCCTTTGGCGGCCTGCCGGGTGTGGACACGGCCTATTACGCCACGCAGTTCGGCTATGCCAAGAGCGACGACAACAATGTGCTGGCATTGCTAGAGCAGATGCGCGATGTGGACAACCGTCGCGCAGCCATGGTCAGCACGCTGGTGGCCGTGCGCAGTGCCGATGACCCCGAGCCTTTGATCGCAGTGGGTCGCGTGGTGGGCGAGATTACGCGCGCGCCTATGGGTAGCAATGGCTTTGGCTTCGATCCGGTGATGTGGATACCGGAGTTTGGCCAGACCTTTGCGCAACTGCCCAATGACGTGAAGAACGCCAACAGCCATCGGGGACGTTCGGCCAAGGCTATGTCGGCGTTGATCCGCGAGCACTGGTTGTCATGATGTACCGTAGGCCCATGTTTGGAGCCTTGCGCTCGCTGGGAGCCAGGGCGGCAGAGTGCTCTGCTCCGTGTCCCTCGTCCGCGTTGCGGGCTCCTCCTTTTGCCTGCGCAGGACACTCTGCCGCCCAGGCTCCTGGGGTGTTGGCATGATTCCAATCAAGCCCGCCAACACCGTGAGGGATGCTGCCGCTGTGGTGCATGACGTGACGCATTACATGCGCCCTGGCACTTTGCAGCTAGCGGCGTTGCCGCCGCTGTCGCTGTACGTCCACCTGCCATGGTGTCTGAAGAAGTGCCCCTACTGCGATTTCAATTCGCATGAGAGGCCAGGCGGTGAGCTACCCGAGCGGCGTTATGTCGACGCGGTGATCGCCGACCTTGAGGCCGCACTGCCGCTGATCTGGGGCCGCACCATCCACAGCATTTTTATCGGCGGCGGCACGCCCAGCCTGTTCGCACCGGCCACCATCGACCGGTTGCTGGGCGACATCCGCGCGCGGCTCAAGCTGGAGGCCAATTGCGAGATCACGATGGAGGCCAACCCCGGCACGTTTGAGAAGGACCGCTTTCGCGCCTTTCGCCAGGCGGGCGTTACGCGGCTGTCCATCGGCGTGCAGAGCTTCAACGACGACCACCTGAAGGCCTTGGGCCGTGTACATGACCGCGCCCAGGCTTTGGCGGCGGTGGAAGAAGCGGCGCAGTCGTTTGACACCTTCAATCTCGACATCATGTATGCGCTACCCTGCCAGACGCTGGAGCAGGTGGGCGACGACATGGCCCTTGCGCTCACGTTTGGGCCGCCGCACATCTCCATCTACCACCTGACTATCGAGCCCAACACCTACTTCGCCAAGTTCCCGCCGGTGATCCCCGAAGACGACACGGCCTACGCCATGCTGGACCACATTACCGACTTGACCGGTGCGGCGGGGCTGGAACGGTATGAAGTATCAGCCTACGCCAAGAGTGGCCACCGGTGTAACCACAACCTGAACTACTGGCAGTTTGGCGACTATTTGGGCATTGGGGCTGGCGCCCACAGCAAGCTCAGCTTTGCGCACCGCGTCGTACGCCAAGTGCGTTTTCGCGAGCCGCGGTTGTATATGGACTACGCGCTGGCGGGCAACCCAGTGGCGCAAGACGAAGAGGTGGCACGGGGCGATCTCCCGTTTGAGTTCATGCTGAATGCACTTCGCCTGCGCAACGGCTTTGGGTTGCGCGACTTTACCGAGCGCACCGGTCTTGCGGTGACCGCGATTGCCAGCGCATTGGAAGAGGCTGAGCGCAAAGGTTTGATCGAACGCGATTTTGCCCGTGTGCGCCCCACCGTAAAGGGTTTCGATTTTCTCAGTGACCTGCAGTCACTTTTCCTGCAAAAATAGGCCTCACGTTCCAGCGCCGTGCGGGTCGCCTCCCATGGGGACGATTTACCTTGGGGGCGGCTCCGCGGCAAATTGCCATTGCATCCCGGCGTACCAACAGGAGTTGCACTATGTTCTCGGTCTACGGCAAGTCAGGTCGGACCTTCAGAGGGTCGCTGGAAGAATTGCGCATGGTCGGGCCCATCACGCGCGCCACCCGCACGCACGTAGTGGCACCGATTGTCATGGACCCTAAAGACCAAAATCCCAGCCACTTTGGGGACCTGATGCCCGCCCATCCGCCACCTGCGCCCATGGATGTGGCGCATCGCACCGCGTTAGCCGCTTATGCGCAATCCAGCAACCCCGGCCTGCCGCGCCATCCCCTGACGCGTGTCGATGCGGTTATGAGCAGCGATGTGTTCAGCATCGCCGACTCGTCAACGGTAGAACAAGCATGGCAGGTATTGGTGCACAACAATGTCGGCCAGGCTCCCGTGGAGGACGCCGACGGCCTGCTGGTTGGCCTTTTCACCCGCGCCGACTTGTTGCACCCGGAACGCTTGCTCGGGCCTGATAGCCACGCGCAGGCCTGGGCCGAGATGTTGGCGCAAAACGTGGTCGACGTGATGTGGACGCCTGTGCCCAGCGTATCACCCGACGCCGATATCCGCCGCGTCGCGCGGGTGCTGCTGGACTCGGGCTTGCCCGGTCTGCCGGTAGCAGATGAAGAGGGTCGGGTGACAGGCTTTGTGTCACGCTCCGACATCTTGCGCGCCGTCGTCGCCGACCCTCCACTCGATCTGTGGATTTAGTGCTGGCGCCAGCGTCTGCAGACTACTGTATGCAGGTTTTGCCAATGAATCGGGTGCACGGCTTGACGGTGGGTGCCACAGCTGGCACGGGCTGGGCCCCCGGTGTTGCAGGGTTCATGGGTCTCAGGAGCGTTAACCCATTGGCCAATCGCATTGGTGTCGTTGCGTTGTTATTGCCTGTAGTACCTCTGCTGTCCGTGGCTCCACTTCCCCCAGGCTGTTGCCCAGTACCTCGGGTGTTGCTGCCGAACAGATTTTGTGAAGGTGCAGCCACCGTGACCGGTGCGGTGTTGGTTGCTCCCGTGTAACTGACCTGCTTGGGCGCCAATGCAGCGGTCTGGCTGCCATTGGTGATAGTGCCAGCGCCCACCAGCAAACGCTGGTAGCTTCCGGGTGCCGTGTCGCCTGCGACGGATCTTCCGTCCGACTTGACCACAGCCGACTCCATATCCGCCCCTTTGAGCTTGACGGTGGCGTTGCCCGATTGAAGCGTAAAGTTGGAGGCCTTCTTGGTGTCCATCAATTCAGCACCGATGATGCGGGCCGACCCATTGACCAGATTTACCACGGACCACTTGCCGTCGGTGTCGGCTGCCCCGGCATCAATTTTCAGTTCAGACGCGGGCCGCATGCCGATCAGGGTGCCGTCGGTTAACAGCACTTGTGAAATGGCGCCCGCAGGGGTAAGCAGGCTTTCGCCGGTCTGCAGCACATCGCCCTTGGCGGCAGGGCGGGCAGTGCCGCTGCTGTTAACGATCTGTGTGCCGGGCTGGGTAAATAGCAGCGTGCCTGCTGGGGCCGCTGCGACACTGTGTGCAACACACACCGCCGCGAGGGCGCAACTGGTGATTCGCAAGTGCTTCATGTGGGATCTCCGGGGGCAATGCGCTACTTTGGCGGGGTCGCCGGGGCAGTGCGTGGTGCGGTCTGCAAGGTGGGCGTATTTGTCATAGTCTGGAGAATCGCCCGCTTTTGCTCGGGGGTCAAGGCGGGAGGTGCCGCGATGCGGGTGCCATTAGAGGTAGGTGCGGTTTGTGTGTTGGTAGGCCCATCCCCGCTGGTTTGCGTACCGGTTGTGGGTGTCCCCGGGGTGGCGCTGGTGGAGCCTGACAGGGCCTCGCGCCGGGCTGCCACCGAGGGGCGTAGCTGGCCGTTGGCGCCCCGCTTGCTACCATCGACTCTATTTTCGTCACCGTTGTCCTTGCCATCCCGCGCATCGGTCTTGAGTTCTACCTTGTAGAAGTCAGGAATCTTCAATAAGACCTGGGGCGGTGCATCGGTGGAAAAAGGCGCAAATCCCACGTCTCCCCGCTTGAGTGACAGCACACCACCGTTGTTGCGAATGAAGGTCTCACCATCATTGACCTTGTCGTACAAGCCGGGAGCACCCAGGTTCGAGGTGCCGGGTGTATCCAGAATCACCACTGGCTCATGGTCGGTCCCGCGTATGCCAATGGTTGCGGTTGAACTGCGGATCTGGTAGCCATTGGGGTTGGTGCGGCCAATCAATCCGGTGATGGAGCGGAAACCACCGCGCAACAGAGACACCAGAAAGTTCGATTTGCTGGCGTCTTTTTCGTCGTACACAAAGCGGTCAATCACCATCTCGGTGTTGGGTCGCACCGACATATAGCCACCGTCGTTGAGCCGCATTTGCACCAGCGAATCGTCTTGGGTGACCACCTTGTCGCCCGCAAACAGCTCAGCGCCCTTTTGCAAGACGCGCTCATTGCCCTGCGGTTCCACCGCTTTGGCCGACCCCGATACGGCCATCACGCGGGCCGCGCTCTGGGCCCATGCCAGGTGGGCACAGCACAGCATGCCAAAAACCAACAACCGACTGGCGCGCGCAAAAAAAATGAAGAGATGCATGGATATTAAAGAGGTTGTGGATGAGTGAGCCAATCAGTAGTCAAACCGCAGATTGACCGAGAAGTCGGTCTTGTCGTACGAATACAGATCTGCATTGCTGGTGTTGCGCAAGCTGCTGAACTGCGGTCGCACCGACAGGCCCTTGCCCACGCTCCAGGTCACTCCGAAGGCAATGTCGTATAGCGACTCGTCACGAGAAACCTGGTACAGGGTATTGGTGCCCGAGTATCTGGAGAAACTGGCGCCTAGCGACGCGTAGGCCCCAAACCTTTCCGCAAAGGTCTTTTGTAGCGTCAACCGGGGGCCATAAAAACGCCGATCACCATCGTCTCGCCCCCCCACGCCGCGTTCTACGCCGACGGAGGCGGTCAGGCCAAAGATGGCGCTTCCTTCGCTCAGTGAGGTGAGCCAGCCCGCCGTCAAGGTCGTGGTTTGCGTGTCTTGGCTGCTGGACGAAGCAGCCTGGTACCGGGCGTTGCTGTAGGAGCTGCCCAGCGATACTTGGCTGTTGCGATTCAATGCCAGGCGCCAGTCGATGGTCGCGCCAACGGTGTCGCGAATGCGGGCTTGGTTCAGATAGTATTGCTGAGCGGTGAGACCCGTGCGCAGCAGCCAGGGGCCGCCGCTGTAGCTCAGTCCAAAGCGACCGTCCAGTGTGGTGTAGCCCGAATCAAAATACTGCTGGTAGGCGCGGCCTCGATAGTCGCCCCCGCCATACAGACCCCATTGGTCGGTCAACTGATGATTGACGTCGCCGCTAATGCCCAATGTGCTGTAGTTGTCAGAGGTTTGTCGGCCGGTAGGTGGAGCTGGTGCATACAGTCCGGTGGACGGCAAGTTGATGGACGACAAGGCGGTGGCGCTGCCGATGTTGCTGTCGGATCCCACGCCCGCTTCTACATAGCCGGTGATGACCGTGCGCTTGTTTTGCGCGCGCGCCTCGGCAGCTTTGGAGTATTGCTCGACGGTTCTGCGCAAATCTGGCGGCAGGCTTTGCATGGACAGCACCGACTCAAACTCAATCTTGGCCCGGCCATAGTCGCCCAGCGCCATATAGGCCCTACCTACGTCGGCACGCACCCCAATGTAGGACGGAGTGACCGCCAGAATGCGTTCGTAGACAAAGCTGGCTTTGCTGGGGCGGTTGCTTTCCAGGGCGGCAGTGCCCAGCAGGTAGTCATATACCTGGTCGCCAGCGCCGACCAACTCCCAGGGTTCCAGTAGGGCGTAGGCCGCCTCGTAGTCGGTGGCCTTCATCAGTGCCTCCGCCTTCTCCAGTAGGGCTTGGTCCACATCGGCCCAGGCCAGTGGCGCCAACAGCACCAAAGCGACACAAACAGCCCCGCGTCGCCCCCGTTTTTTCAAGTCGCCAACATATGGGTGATAGACCATGCCAAAAGTCCTTTCCCGGCCCATGCACTCTAGCGTGGCCCGTCAATATCCAGATGCACCCAGTATAGGAAGCCAAGCAACGCTTAGGTAAAAATTTTGCGCCCTGGGATTGGGTGGGCCATGGCCGCCTTAGTGCGATAGGCCGCCGGGCTGCGAGAAAAAGAACCGTAGCATTTCTCGCGTTGCATCAGGCCCTGTGGGTTCGGTATAAGAGCCCGTTGGCTGACCGCCTGACCAGGCGTGCCCTGCACCGTGGATGACCCAGTGCTCTGCCAGTGGCGCGCCGGCGCCATCGCTGTAGTCCGTACGCGTATAGCGGCGCCCACCGGACGAAACACCGTGCGCTGCCCTGCCAGGATATGGCACAGCGCCGGCGCCCCAGGTTCCGCCATAGGCCTGGTCGTGCAGCGCGGCCGCAAGTACTTGCTCGCCATTGCGGGGATTCACCGTGCGGTCTTGGTCGCCGTGGAAGACGATGGTGGGCACCGCTTGCTCACTGCGACCTCCCGCATTTGCGCCGCTTTGCATTTGCACCATGGCCTCGGCCACACTTCGGGCAGAGCCGGCGGGCAAACCCGAGTGCACGCCTGCTGCTGCAAACACATCTGGGTAGGCAGCCGCTACGTTGGCTGCCATCGCGCCGCCTGCCGACAGACCGGCTATGTACACGCGGCGCGGGTTTATGCCGTGCACTTGTACCAGCTTCTGGGTCAGGCTCGCAATCAGGGCTGGCTCGCCGCTGCCACGTCGTTGGTGGTTGTGCTTGAACCAGTTCCAACACCGCTGTGGGTTGGCGTCCTTCGCCTGTTCTGGGTACAGTACGATGAAGCCTTGTTCTCGCGCCAGCTCGTTCATGCCGGTGCCAGCCGCAAAGTCATCCGCATTTTGCGTGCAGCCATGCAGCATGACCACCAGCGCCAGTGCAGGCTGGCTTGTGCAGAGCGGCGGGGTGTAGAGCTTGTAGCGCCGCGTCAGCCCGGCATGGACATGGGTGTCCGCCGTAAAGCTACCCAAGCCAGCATCGGGCCTGGCGCGGTCGAACTGCTCTGGGGGTTGTTGCGTCGTCGTGCGCTCACTCGTTTCAAAAGTGCATCCGTCCAGAATCAGCGACCTGTCATCCGATGAAGCAGTTGCGGTACTGTTACTGCCAGCCCGCCCGCCCAGTGCGCGTTGCAGCGTTTGTGTAGCCTCATGCAGGCGGCCGGCCTGGGTCAGCCGCGTCGCCTCGCGCATCAGTGTCTGTAGAGTTTCGTTCATGCGGTCTTTCGTGGGGTCTATGGTCGATGTAATGGCTGTGGAAGGCATCAGTTGGTACGGTCCGCGAGCGCTTCCTTTACGGCAGGGCTCGCGTGCAGTGCACCCAGAACATGCAGCGAAGCGATCGTGGCCATGGCCAGTTCGGGTGTCACATCGTTGGCGATGCTAGCCAGGCCCAATACGCGAATATGCAGTTGCTCTTGCGCCTGTTGCAATGCGGTCAGCTCTTGTACGCTGAAGTGCTGCAAGCCCAGCACGAGCAATTTGCGTGTTACCACCTGCTTGACCGCTTCGGCATGCGTCGCCAGCTGGTTGCGGATGGCGGTGCGAATGAAGTCGGTGCGGTTGCTGTAAAAGCGCTCGGCTACCAGCAGGTCGATCTGCCCCAGGTCGACAAATCCCATATTGATGGTGATTTTTTCAGACTCCGCGAGTTTCGGGGGGCGCGCCAGTGGGGCAGTTGTTTGTTGCATTGCTCCATCTTAGCACCATCCATACGGATGGTTTATGGATGCTTCTTTGCAGTGTGAAGGTTGTGTTCTACAACTGTGAGCCTATGAGTGAGGCAAACCAATCTTGCAGCTTCTCCCAGCGGGGCCGCGCCCGCCAGTCGGCAAGCGTCATGGGAAGTGCATGGCGCAAATCGTCGTTGAACGCGGCAGTCTGTTCTTTGGCAAAGGAAGCGTCAAAAACGTTAAGGGTTGCCTCATGGTTGAGACGGAATGACCGATTGTCGAAATTGGTTGAACCGACCGACGTCAGCAACTGATCGACGATGAGCACCTTGCAGTGGAACATCGTGGGCTGGTATTCGGCGATGACTGCTCCCGCGGCCAGCAGCGGCTCCCACGTGGCACGCGACGCACTGCGCACGGCGTCGCTGTCCATGTGTTCGCCCGGCACGATGATGCGCAGTTTGACACCGCGCTTCATCGCGTCCAGGAGTGCGTTGAGGGTCAGCTTGTCGGGCACAAAGTAGGACGCCGCTAGATCAATCGAATGCGAGGCGGCAGTGATGGCGAAAAGGTACATCAACGCCATACTCTCGCTACCCCCGGTGGGTGAGCTGCTAAACATCTGGGCCACGCCGTCGCCCGCTGCTGCCAGTGTGGGAAAGTAGGCTGGGCCGTGCAAAACCTCGCCACTGACCGATATCCAATTGTCCAAAAAAACAGACTGCATTTGCGCCACTACCGGCCCCGACACCTTGAAATGGGTATCGCGCCAATGGTCTGGGTCTTGTGCATGGCCCGTCCACTCGGGCGCAATGCCCACCCCACCCGTAAACCCTGTCTTGCCATCCACCACCAGCAGTTTGCGGTGCGTACGATTGTTCATGCGCCCCAGATGGGACCAGTGCGGTGGATGAAATTTCAGTACCTGCGCTCCCGATTCAGCCATGGCCTTTATCAACGCGGGGTCCATCTTGGCACTACCAACCCAGTCCAGCAACACATGCACCCGCACGCCAGCACGGGCGCTTTCCGCCAGCGCGTCGGCAAACTCACGGCCGATGTCGCCTGACCAATAAATGTAGGTCTCAAACGTGATGGACTGTTGCGCGCCGCGTATGGCTGCCAACATTTCGGGGAAAATCTGCTCACCGTTTTGCAACGCCTGGTAGGCATTACCCTGCAAAAAAGGTGGACCTAACAGCACACCCAGCTCAGCGCTGAAGCGAGGGTCTTCAACCGCATACGGACGCGAAATACGGTGCTCTATGCGCTTCTCGCTCGACAAAAGATTGAATGCAACGACCGCACCAAAAAGAGTCAGAACCGCTGTTATGCCAATGAGGACCCACATACGGCGACTCAACACAGGCTTGCGCATGGTGACTCTGCGTGGACCATTGCGGAAAACACACCGAATTGTGTCGCACAAGTGAGAGGGTATTGGTTGCGTGCAGGGCCCGCCATCAATCGCAATGGGTTTCTTTTCCAGACATTCATCCCGAAACGATAAATGATGTACTAAGACCCATCGGTGCGTTGCCTCACAGACGGAGAAAAAGAGCCTGGGGGATGTCCTTTCGAAAAAATCTTCAACTCTCTTGCATCTGATTCGCGGGATGCATCGTTTGTCTTGGGTGCCGCAATGCAGTGCAATCTTTCAACTGATTCACAACCGGAGGCCCATATGTACGCATCGTCTTTTCGTCGCCATTTCCTGCTACCCTTTTTCAGCTTGGCCATGGCTGGCGCCGCAATCGCCGCGCCAACAGAAGCTGCCCCTGTTCAAAGCGCACAGATGGACGATTTTGTAGCTGGGAAAAATGCTACTGATGCAAAGAATGGGGAGCTGGCCGTGAACAGCTTCAACATGGTCGTAGCGCAAGACCGCAAGACCCCAAGAACGCTTATGCGTACAACTACCTCGGCTTTTCCAACCGCTGGTTGGGTCGATACGACGCAGCGTTTGCAGCGTACAAGCCTGCGGCCCAGTAAGAAGCTGGGCCTCCAAAATTCACAAACCTTTCACGCATTGCGTGCATTGCCGGCGACCAAGCAAAATCCATTGCGGGTGGCAATGCAGTTTTTGAAGCCGATCCGATTGACTGTCCTCCAAACGCCGGCAGATGCATTCCCGGGCGGCGCTTCGTTTTGGAACGGCGAATAGGGGAATAGGGGAATAGGGACTACCAATCGTGCGCAGACACTGGTCTTTCGCCTGACAACTGATCTAGCTAAATGACGGAAAAGGCGATGGGTAGAAGGCCCCAACAGCCGGAAAGGCCCTGCGGGACAAGGATTTCTGGCGGAAGCTGTGAGATTCGAACTCACGGAGGACTCACATCCTCGCCGGTTTTCAAGACCGGTGCCTTAAACCGCTCGGCCAAGCTTCCAGAGGCGAGATTCTAACCCGACCGCGAACACTATCGCGCGACCGGAAAAACACCCGTATCAGTCGGTGCAAACTGCATTGCCGAACGCCCCAAATTTGGCGATGATGGCACTCAGTGTTGCAGACACATCAAAAAAATAGAAAAGAAATAGATTCACACGGGAGTGTACTTTGATGGTT
>JANXVI010000493.1 GCA_025351745.1 Rhodoferax sp. | reverse complement strand
CAGGTGGTGACCGAATTGAAGAACCGGGGCGTGGCCGACATCTTCATCGCCTGTGTGGACGGGCTGAAGGGATTCCCGGACGCGATTGAGGCGGTGTTCCCCAAGACCGCCGTGCAACTGTGCTTGGGCCACATGGTGCGCCACAGCCTGAACTTTGTGGGCTGGAAACAGCGCAAAGAAGTCGCCGCCGATTTGCGCCTGATTTACAGTGCGGCCACCGAAGACGAGGCCCTGCTCAGGCTCACGGAATTCGAGGCGAAATGGGATGCATCGTTCGCACCGATTGGCCAGTCCTGGCGGCGCAATTGGGCGTGCCTGACGCCCTTCTTTGACTACCCGGCCGACATCCGTAAAGTGATTTACACGACCAACGCCATTGAATCAGTGAATATGAGCCTGAGGAAAATCACCAAGACCCGAGGCTCGTTTCCAACCGATGAGGCCGTATTCAAACTGTTCTACCTGGCACTGAACAACATCAGCCAGAAGTGGACCATGCCGATACGGGATTGGAAGGCAGCCCTGAATCGCTTTACTATCCAGTTTGACGAGCGTTTGCCGCGCGTCTAACTCAACCGCCGTTTACACAAAATTCGGGACACCCTCCAGTTGCGGGAGAAACAACTTTAGTTCGCATGACACATGGGGGCGTTCAATTTGTCGGGACGCTGGTTGTTCCGACCAGCCGAATTAGGTTGTCAACTCCATGGCCTTTTTTCCCGTTGCGCTCAGCCCAACGATTAGTGCTTGGCCAGAAGTCAATCAACCCCTTGGGACCCTGCACAATCAAGTGAAGGCCTCCATTTTTGGACTCGAACTTGATTTGCTTATTGTTGAGCAAGGTCGTTCCGTTCTCTTTGTTTTCGAGCCTCCGTTCCTTCTTGAAGGCGTCGTAAAGCGCATATTCCTCGGTGAGCGTCAGATCGTCGTTTGGATGGGGCGGCCGCGTTTTCAATTGTTTCCCCTCAGTGGTTTGCAGATTGTGTCTTCAATTTTAAGGGACACCAATCGCCCGCACTTTCACTCCAACTCAGTTGGCGGTGAGGGCTTCTTCTTCGCCCGTGGCGGCAATGGTGCCGGCACAGCGCGCAGCAGCTCGGCCGGGTACTGGCGCATGAAATCCATGCTTTTGTCTGGTGGGCACTTCAGCCAGGCGTCGTAGTCTTCATCCCGCAGGATCACGACCATCCGTTTTTCGTCCTCTGGCTTGTGGTAATTCTTCATCAGCGCATGGTCATCGGCGTTGATGGTCAACATGGTGAAGCTCCGCAAGATATGGCCTTCTGGCGACTTCCAGCCGGTCCACAAGCCGGCAATCCCCATGGGCTTGCCATCGATGCGGCTGATGCGGGTGCGCACTGACTTGCCGCTGCGCCAGTCCGGCTCAAAAATGCCTTCGGCTGGCACGATGCAATGCTGCCCCTTTTTCCAGGCGTCTCTAAAACTGGGCTTGTCGCTTACGGTCTCACTGCGCGCGTTGTACGTGCGCCGTGCCGCAACCAAGGCAGCATCGACATTGGCCGCGCGCGTCCAATGCGGCACCAAGCCAAATGCACCTAGCTGGCTTTCGCGGTCCGGCACCGCGTCGTCCCCAACGTCCGCCTCTTTCGGTCTGCGTATAAAAATGGACTCGTACCCTGGCCAGACTTCAAACCTGGCCCCAGCGGGCATGAGCACGTTGAAGTATTCGGCCAGGCGCACCGGGTCGGCAATGGATTCATAGTTTGAGCACATGGTATAAATCCTAGCCCATCGGTATACTGTATGTATGAACAGTATCACAATCCCCGACGGCGTGCCGGTGCAGCTCGCAGCTGTTGGCCTGCAACTACCACTGGTGGGAGACGTAGTGAAAGCGGGCTTTCCGTCGCCGGCGTTGGACTTTCCCGGGGAGCGGATCGACCTGTTGAAGCTGCTGGTAAGCCACCCCCAGGCGACCTATTTTTTGCGGGTGAAGGGCGATTCCATGATCGGTGCTGGGATCTTCGACAACGACATTGTGGTCGTCGACAAGGCGGTGCGGCCGCGCCACGGGCACATCGTGATTGCCCAACTGGATGGTGGCTTCACCGTAAAAAAGCTCTATGAGAGGCTGGGCCGGGTGAAGCTGCAGGCGGCCAACGTAACGTTTCCGGACATCCTCTTTGGTGAAGGGGAGACCCTGGAAATATTCGGTGTGGTGATCGGCAGCGTGAAGCTGTTCCCCAAATGAGCGCAGGCCCTTTTGCCTTGGTAGACGCGTCGAACTTTTATGTCAGCTGTGAGCGCGTGTTTCGCCCCTCGCTGAACGGCATACCGGTCGTGGTGCTGTCATCAAATGATGGGTGTGCCATTGCGCGCAGTAACGAAGCGAAAGCACTGGGCATCAAGATGGGCGCACCCTGGTTTGAAATCAAGCACTTTGCAGAGTCCGCTGGCCTGGTGGCGCTGTCGGCCAACTTCACCCTGTACGGTGACATGAGCGACCGCATGATGAGCTTGGCTGCAGGGCTGGGGCCCGCGCAAGAGATCTACTCCATTGACGAGTCGTTTATTGGCCTTGACGGGGTGCGGGGGGATCTGACTGATCGGGCGCGCAAGGTGCGCAACCGCATCCTGGTGTGGACAGGCATACCCTGCGGCATCGGTATCGGTCCCACCAAGACCTTGGCCAAGCTGGCAAACTACATCAGCAAGACGGCCGAACGCAAGCCAGGTAGCTATCCGGCCGAGCTGGCACAGGTATGCAACCTGGGCACGTTGTCAAAGGAGGATCTTGACGCACTACTGGCAGCTACGGCGGTTGGCGAAGTGTGGGGCGTGGGCCGTCGCATTGCGGAGCAGCTGGAGGAGGGCGGTATACGCACCGTACTGGAGTTGGCCCGACTGGACCCCGCCACCGTACGGCGGCGCTGGAGCGTAGTGCTGGAGCGCACCGTGCGCGAGCTGCAGGGCATGTCCTGCGTGCAGATGGAAGACGTACCCGCGCCCAAGAAGGAAATAGCCTACACCCGCAGCTTTGGCCGCCTCGTCACGGATCTGGAGCCACTGCTGGAGGCAGTGAGCGAGTACGCCAGCCGCGCGGCCGAGAAGCTGCGCAAACAGGGCAGTGTGGCGGGCAACGTGCTGGTGTTTGCCCACACGTCACCTTACCGGCCAGGCCCCAAGTACCACCGCAGCGTGGTGGTGCCCCTGCGCCGCCCTAGCGCCGACACGGCGGCAATCGTGCATGCAGCCACGGCCGGGATTCAACAGATATACCAACCCGGGTTTGACCTGATTAAGGCGGGGGTGATGCTCCTGGACTTGGCACCGGATCACCGAATGCAAGGTGAACTGGATCTGGAGGACGATGGCGCTGCAGTCGCTGAGCGGGGCAGGCTCATGAAGGTGATGGACGGTTTGAACAACCGTTACGGCAAGGGAACGGTACACGTGGCCAGCAGTGGATTTGACGATGCGCACCGCGCGTGGAGGATGCGCCAGGAGCGGCGCACCCCGCACTACACCACGAATATTTTAGATATTCCGATCGCACGGGCCTGACGGAACTTCCCGTAAGTCCAAAACCAGGCTCCAAAGAAACCGACGGTGGCCGATTTTCTTATCGCCTGTTTTTAGAGTTGCGGTTATGAATCTGCTGGGAAGTTGCCGAATGCTGGGGTCACTGCAATACAAATCTTGGTTCTTCATCAATTTCACTGTGATTTTTCCCTTGCTACGGGACAATCCAGTGATTCAATATTTCCGGCTTGAACATGAAAGACACCGCGCTGTACGAACACCTTCTTGGACTGAAGACCCCGTGGTCGGTGAAGAAAGT
>JANXVI010000221.1 GCA_025351745.1 Rhodoferax sp. | reverse complement strand
GCCAACCGCGTCTTCACAACCCCCATCACCTTGCCCATATCCCCTGGCCCCGAAGCTCCCAGCTCCGCAACAATTGCCTTAACTTCAACCAACACCTCATCTGCGCTGAGCCGCTGCGGCAGGTAAGCCTGCAAGACCTTGATCTCGGCCGACTCCTTGTCCGCGAGGTCCATGCGTTCGGCCTTCACGAAGGCTTCCACGCTGTCCTTGCGTTGCTTGATCAGCTTGTCGACGATGGCCACGACTGCAATGTCGTCCAGCACGATGCGCTCGTCCACCTCACGCTGCTTGCAGGCGGCCAGCAGCAGGCGGATGGTGCCCAGGCGCTCGCTGTCCTTGGCGCGCATGGCGGTTTTCATGTCTTCGGTGATTTGGTCTTTGAGTGATGACGACATTGCAGGCTTCCTGAAAGAGGTGGCAAAAATGAAAGGGTGAAATAAAAAAAGCCCGCCGGAGCGTCCCCAAGCGAGCTTTTTTGGGCCTTGGAAGGCTGTTCTTTAGAACATCTTCTTGGGCAATTGCATGCTGCGAATACGCTTGTAGTTGCGCTTGACGGCGGCTGCCTTCTTGCGCTTGCGCTCTGCAGTGGGCTTCTCATAGAACTCGCGCGCGCGCAAGTCAGTCAGCAAACCCAATTTTTCGATAGTGCGCTTGAAGCGACGCAGGGCGACGTCAAACGGCTCGTTTTCTTTTACACGGATGGTTGTCATTACGTAATGTTGTCCAAAATAGTGCTGCCGCCAGTCACGGGGGGAGATCGAGCCCCACATGCCACGTTCAGCGATTTCCCCATCTTTAACTAGTATTGGCCGATGGGGGTTCTGCCAGAAAAGCCTTGGATTATAGCGTTTTTGATTCGGGGCTCGCCAGTTTTTTGGCCGCACATTCAAAGTCGCACGGTAAATGTCGAGCCGCGCCCCGGCACACTGGAGACGCTGATGCTGCCGCCATGTAAATCCACAGCATTTTTTACAATGGCCAGGCCCAATCCCGTGCCCGGGATGTCTCCCACATTGCTGGCGCGGTGAAACGACTCAAACAAATGCTGGATTTCATCGTGGGGTATGCCAATGCCCTGATCAGACACCTCGAACAGGGTGTGTTCGCCACTGCAGACCACCCGAAAGTGCACTGCTCCGCCCTGGGGTGAGTATTTGAGCGCGTTGGAGAGCAGGTTTCCCAAAATATGGTGTAGCAACTTTTCGTCAAATACGCCTTCTATTGCGGGATCAGTGAAATTCGTCGTAATTTCGCATATCGACAAGGGGTGTTGGGCGCGTGTGTCCTCCACCAAATCTTGGCAAATTTGTTGAAGATTAACGGCCCGGGGTCGAAATTCGAGCATATGGGCCTCGACCTTACCCAGAAGCAGCACACGGTCCAGCATGCGTTTCATGCGCTGCACGCCGTCTTCAATGGTCTTGAGGATTTTAGACTTTTCCGCTTGGGGCAGGCGTTCGTCATAGTATTTGAGCAACTCTGCGGACGACAAAATGGTGGACAGTGGCGTTCGGAACTCATGGCTGGTCATCGCGACAAAGCGCGACCGCAGGTTGTTCAGTTCCTTTTGTTGCTCCAGCGCAACCCGCGTATCGTTTTCGGCCTTGAGCCTTTCGGTGATGTCTAAGAAGGTCCAGATAACACCAGCGTCCGGGTCATTTTTGCGAACGCATTGACCTTCCATTTGCACCCAAAACAACTCGCCGTTGCGCCGCTTGAGCTGCCGCACACTGGAACTGGTACTGGTCGCAACCAGGGCCGTGCGTTGTTCACGCCCCAACTGCTCCCACACTGCCCGATCCGGGTGCAGCATGGCTGAGGGCATACCGATCAATTCTTCTCGGCCGTAGCCCACCATCTGCGAAAATTTGTCGTTGACCCACTGGTTGTGCCGGTCCACGGACATAACAATGCCCACCAGTGCGTTGTGCAGGATAGCCTCGCGTTCCGAAGATGCGCGCTGCAATTCTGCATGCGCCTGCTTGCGCTCGGTGATATCCGAAAAAAATGTCAAGGTTGCAGGTGCTCCACCCCAGGGAATCATCGTGACGCCAATGTCCAGCCAGCGCACATCTCCGCTTTCCAGCAGCGTGCGCACTTCGTATCGGCTGGGGACCGCCTGGCCAGCCAAGCGCTGGTGGCGCCGGTCTTCGATCCAGTCCCGGTCTTGTGGATGAACGCGCACCAGATAGCCTTGGGCCATCATTTCCGCGCGCGTAGTTTGCAGCAGCTCGGTTGCGCGGTCATTTGCGAAAACGAACTGGTCGTTTTGAATGACCACCAGGCCTTCGCCACAACTCTCGACGATGGCGCGCAACCGCACCAATTCCAAATGTTCGCCGTCCAGTCTGATTTCTGGTGTGTACATGCCGCTCGCCCTTCCTGTCTTCATCTTACCCATTTCATGGGCCATTGAGAGCAGGGGTTTGCGTGGTTGCGGGCGCAGCGCCGCTCAGTACAATCCGCCAATCATAAAGTGGAATCGCCATGCAAGACACCCGGTTGAGCCGCCGCACCTTTGCCAACGTTGCTGCCCTCGCAACTGCATCGCTCAGCGCTCCTGCCCTGCTGGCGCAACCCCAGCTGGAGAAATCCAAAATCGCCATAGCGGTCGGTGGCAAGGCTGCTTTCTATTACCTGCCATTGACCATCGCCGAGCAACTGGGCTATTTCAAGGCGGAGGGCCTGGAGGTTGAGATCAGCGATTTTGCTGGAGGGTCCCGTGCCTTGCAGGCGGTGGTCGGGGGCTCTGCCGACGTGGTGTCTGGCGCCTATGAGCACACCATTAACCTGCAATCCAAGGGGCAGAAGTTCCAGGCATTCGTGCTGCAGGGCCGAGCGCCGCAGATTGCCATGGGCATCTCCCCTAAGACGATGAGCGACTACAAGACGGTGGCAGACCTGCGTGGCAAAAAGATCGGTGTTTCGGCTCCCGGCTCTTCGACCAATATGGTGGCCAATTTGATCCTGTCACGCGCGGGCCTCAAGCCCGGCGACGTCAGTTTTATCGGCGTTGGTACGGCAGCCGGAGCGCTCTCCGCTTTTCGTTCCGGCCAGATTGACGCCATGTGCAATACAGACCCGGTAATGACGATGCTGGAGCAAAAAGGCGAGATCCGCATCATTGCCGACACGCGCACACTCAAAGGAACTGCGGATGTGTTTGGTGGCTCCATGCCCGCGGGTTGTCTTTACGCACCGGTTGAATTTGTGCAAAGGAATCCGAATACGGTCCAGGCCCTGACCAATGCCATCGTACATAGCCTCAAATGGTTGCAGACAGCCGGCCCCAGCGATATCGTCAAGACCGTGCCAGAGGCCTATTTGCTGGGAGACCGCGCGCTATATCTGGCAGCATTTGATAAAGTTCGCGAGGCCATATCGCTGGACGGCATCATCACCGATGAAGGTGCTCGCAACGCCTTGCGCACGCTGGCCAGTTTCGATACGGCCATCAAGGCCGACAAGATTGATTTGCCCTTGACGTATACCAACACGTTTGCGCGCAAAGCCAAAGAGCGTTTTAAGGCTTGAACGGCTGTTTTGTAGGTGCAGCATACGGACCGCATGACTGATTACGCGCTCGAATTTCTCAATATTTCCTGTGTTTTTCGCGCACGCGACGCGTCAGCCCAGCGCTATACGGCCGTTGCCGACACCACCCTGCGCGTACGTGCCGGAGAATTCGTGTCAGTCGTGGGTCCAACTGGCTGCGGAAAATCCACTCTGCTCAATATTGCGGCCGGGCTTTTGGCGCCGTCTGCTGGGGAGGTCAAGGTATTCGGTCAGATACTGGTTGGTATCAACAAACGTGCAGGCTATATGTTCCAGACCGATGCCTTGATGCCCTGGAGCACCGCATTGGAAAACGTGATGTTAGGCCTGCAGTACCGAGGCACGCCTGATGCACAGGCGCGAAGTCAGTCGTTGGAATGGCTGCAGCGCGTGGGCCTCGGGGCGTTTGCCGACTGCTACCCCCACCAGTTGTCCGGCGGCATGCGCAAACGCGCGGCGCTGGCTCAGGTGCTGGCGCTAGACCCCGACATTATTTTAATGGATGAGCCGTTTAGCGCACTTGACGTACAGACCCGCCAATTGATGGAGAACGAGGTGCTGGCGCTGTGGGCAGCGAAGAAGAAGGCCGTGCTCTTCATCACCCATGATCTGGACGAAGCCATTGCGCTCAGTGACCGCGTCGTGGTCCTGTCCGCTGGTCCTGCTACGCACCCCATTGGCGAATTTGAAGTTGATCTGTCGCGTCCGCGGGATGTGACAGAGCAACGTGTCCACCCACGGGCCATTGCCTTGCACGCGCAGATATGGGAGGTGCTGCGCGAGGAAGTTCTCAAGGGCTATGCCCAGCAGCTCAAAAGGGCCGCATGAACTTTGCGCCCATGCTCGATGCTTTGAAGCCGTCGAATGCCAATTTGCGCGTCTGGCAGATCGCTGTTTTGGTGCTGGTACTACTGGCCTGGCAAATGGCATCGCGCGATCAGCAGTTGGCATTCTTCATTGGCGAGCCGGTGCAGGTGTTGGGTCGCCTTTGGTCGTGGTTTCTGCCGTTTGGACAAAGCGCCAACCTGCTGTTTCCGGAAGGCTTGGCGGGCCGTGCAGACATTTATCCGCACCTGGGCGTCACCCTGCTGGAAACCGTGCTTGCCTTTGGCATAGGTACTGGGTTGGGCATGGTTTGCGGCCTGTGGCTGGCATTGGCACCCCTGGCCAGTGCCATGCTGGAGCCTTACGTCAAGGCGGCCAACTCCATGCCCCGGGTTATCTTGGCGCCCATCTTTGCGCTGTGGTTTGGCCTGGGTATCTGGAGCAAGGTGGCACTGGCCGTGACTTTGGTCTTCTTCGTCGTGTTTTTCAACGTGTACCAGGGCGTAAAAGACGTGAGTCCAGTGGTGCTGGCCAACGCCCGCATGTTGGGTGCCAACCAGCGCCAACTCTTGCGCACGGTGTACCTGCCCAGCGCAATGGCCTGGGTGTTCTCCAGCCTGCATACGTCGGTAGGGTTAGCCTTTGTTGGCTCGGTGGTGGGAGAGTATTTGGGATCGGCCCGGGGCGTGGGTTACCTGATCCTGCAGGCCGAAGGCACCTTTGATGTCAACACCGTGTTTGCCGGCATCGTGGTGCTTACGACATGCGCCTTGCTGCTGGATGGTCTTGTTGGACAGTTGGAGCGGCGCCTCATGAAGTGGCAGCCGCGCCAGGGAGAGTCTGAAAAACTATAAGGCCTTGGCCCATTGCTGGAGCTGATCCACCGTTGCGGTTGCACCGCCGCATACGATAACCAGCACTGACTTAAACGGATCCAGCGCTGACGAATTTTCATATGCGATTGCAAGGCTGGCGCCGCAGGCCGGTTCCACCAGCACACGGTGGTCTGCCAGAAATCGCTGACAGGCACCTACCGCGCTTTTGTCCGACACCAACACGCTGTGGATGGTGTGCTGCTTTGACCACTGCACGGCCTGCTCGCACACCCGTTTTGCGCCCAGCGATGTGGCAACGCTGTTGATCTGGTCCAGTTGCACCGCATGCCCCGCTTTGGCAGCAACGTGAAACGAAGCAGCGCCATGGGTCTCAACAGCAATAATGGGAATGTGGCCCCAGCCATTGCGCTGCAACCCTTGCGCCACACCGCATAACAAACCGCCGCCGCCCACCGACAAGACCACAGCGTCTGGTTGGAGCCCGGCCCGGGCGACCTCATCGATGACGGTGGCGTGCCCCTGCCACAGCAAGGGATCATCGAAAGGATGCAAAAACGCATCGGTTGTCCCCACGAGCGACACCGCGAGTTCGTTCGCCTCTTGCCAACTGTCGCCGTGGACAATGACCTCTGCATTCTCCAGTTGCAACAATTCCTTGGCCCTCTGCGATGTAGTTTGCGGTACGACGACGGTTACGGGGACACCCAAGGAGCGGCCAGCGTAGGCAACGGCAAGACCCGCATTGCCGCCCGACGATGACACCAATCGCCTTGCGCCCCGGCTCACGTATTCGGTACAGGCATGGCTTACCCCGCGAATCTTGAACGACCCTGGCACCTGCAAGGCGTCCATCTTCAGCCAGATGGATCGGCCTGTTAGCTTGCTCAGTTGGGAGGATAGGAGCAGAGGGGTGTCAATGTGCAATGGCATAGCTGGGAAAGGGGTAGGTGTTGTTGGCGGCTGGACTTGCGGTCAAATGCCACCGTGAGTATTCAATTGCCAAATTTTTCGGAAACGAAATGGGCGCTGATGCGTGCCACCAAATCTACATTGCGCATAAGTGCCGCATCCTGTGCGGGACCGTTTAGGGCCTTGTCGGACGGCAGGCCCAACTTGGCGTCTTCGCTGAAGTAGGCCCAATTAAAGCGATAGACAGCAATGTCCTGCGCAACCATCTGTTTGGCAGTTTGGTCCAACGCGGGCATCGTCATGTGGTAGCTCTGACCGGATGCCAAGATGATGGTCGGAACAGGGCCGACTCCTACTGGAAAATCAGTGAGGACGTGAATGAACGCGCCTCGCGCAGTGGTCGCGACAATGGGGTTAGCCAAGGCCGGAGCTGCGAGTGCAGCACTGGCCAAGCCCACGGGCACCAAATGGTTTATGGTACTCGTGCGCATGGGGATCGATCAGGGTTTTGGAATGCGGATGCGACTGATCATCAAAGACCCGGACACGCCGAACAGAAGCGCCAGGGGATGCAGCATGAACCCGCCAAGGTTGATGACTCCAAACCACATGTCTTGGCCAACCGCACCCATGTTGGCGGCCACAGCCAGCAGGATTACCAGCACCATGGATGTCGGAATGGGTGTCCCCTCAAAGTACGTAACCTTGCCCGTGCCTTGCGATATTTCTTCAGCGGTAACGTTGTAGCGAGCCAGGCGCGATACACCACATGCCACAAAATACGCCAGCAATACACGGTCATAGAGTCCGCGCATGCCGCAGCCATAAGCCAATATCGCTGGTGCAACGCCAAACGAAATCACATCGGCCAGCGAGTCGAGCTCGCGGCCCATGGCCGATGACTTGTTGCGCCAGCGTGCAATGCGACCGTCCAGGATATCGAACACCAGTGCAGCGAACACCAGCGCTGCAGCGTAATAGATGTGCTTGATATCACTACTCAACACGTAGCTCATCGTGGAGAAGATGGAACCAATACCGCATACCGCATTACCCAGGGTGAACCAGTCGGCGAGGTGGAACTCGCGAATCATTGAAAAAGGTTTCTTCATGCCTGTCCCTTCAGTCAGAGTTGAATTTTGACGCGGCGCACATAACGCAACGCGTGCACCGTGTGTATGCCACTGTTGCTAGTTTTTGTCCACTTGCTGGCGCGCATAGGCCGCGCCTGTGCCATTGGGCGCCAGTTCCAGGTAGGTGTTGAACGCTTTCTTGGCCTGCGGAGCGCTGCCTGCTTTAGCATAGGCATCACCCAAGTTCAGATAGGCTACTGCACGTGAGGGATCGATCTTGATCGTATTCTCGAACCAGCGCGCGGCCTCGGCAAACCTGTCTTGCTTGTAAAACACAAATCCCAGGTTGTTGGCGGCCAGTGCAAAGTCGGGGCGCAGTTTCAGCGCCTCGGTGAACTGGGCCTCCGCCTGCGCGTACTGCTTCTCCTTGTACAGTTGCAAGCCCCGGTCGTTGGCGCGTTGGGCCAACTGGCGTTGTGAACTGGGAATGGCCAGCGGCGTAACAATCTTTTGTTCACCGCCCTGCAGGTCTTTGACCACCACCGTGGCAGTGGATGGAACAAGTGCGGGCTTGTCGCCACCCGTGGACGGGGCGGCTACTGCAGTTGGACGGGTCGCGTCCAGCTTGGTATTCATAGCAATGGCGTCCCCTGAGAGTTGACTCGATGTACCGCTCAAAAATTCTTCATTGGCGGCCAGCTCGAACACATAGTCGCCCCCTTCAGAGCCAGGCAGGCTGCCAAAAGCCGGCGTCTGGCGCGACACGGCTGAGACCGCTGGTGCCACATAGGCGGCGAGCTCCGTGGCGGTGATGATGCCGTCGCCATTCAGGTCGCCTTTGCCAGCCAGGCCTTGCAGCAGCGTCCAGGTGAATATCGAGTGGCCGTTAGGCCCGCCGTCGGCTACCAGTTGGTCGGCGCCACCGGCGGTCAACATCTGGCGGCCCATGCGCTTGGCGTTGTCGCGCAAAAAATTTCCCGATCCTCCGCCCCGCGTCAGGCCCAGGCCACTGTAGCAGGCGTCCATCACAAACAGCACATGCTTGGCGGTCAGGCTCTCGGCAATGTTTTGCAGTTCGGTCATGGGAATGGCGTCGGTGGCGATTTGGTTTGGGTCCGAGTCCACCGGGATGATGTAGCCCAGGTCGCGCCCCGAGCTGAGTTGCCGCGTGGCGCCGTGACCGGCAAAAAATACAAACAAGCGGTCGTTCTTCTTCATACCGCTATGTGCCAGCTTGTCATGGAAAGCCGCCAAGATGCCGGAGCGCGTGGCCTCCTTGTTGCTGAGCGATACCACGTGGTCCGGTGCGAAGCTGAACTTCTGGATCAGAGTTTCACGAATGGCCTGGGCATCGCGCGCCGCGTATTGCAGTTTGGGCCACTTGGCATAGTCGTCAATGCCGATGACGATGGCCCAGGAGTCGCTATAGCCGGGGCTCACGGCCACCGGGGCGCCGATCGGTGCCGCACCGGCCGCACCCTTGGGCACCGTAAAACCCGTGCCATCCCAACCAGCGAACTGATAACCTTCTGCCACTAACCGGTCCAGTATTGCGGGCAGGGCTTTGACGGTACGCTCATGGATGTCATGGAACAGCACAATGCCCCGGCCCTCTTTCTCGACCGTGCGCAGCACGCGGTCGGCAATCGAACTGGGTACCGGGTCGGCCCAGTCCAGAGAGTCGATGTTCCACATGACCGATCGCAAGTGCGCGGCGTCCAGCACGGCCAGGCCTTCGTCGTTGCGCGCACCGTAGGGAAAGCGGAACAGCGGTGAGCGGCGTGCGTCCACTGCCTTCAATAAATCGTCTGTGCCCATGATCTCGGTCTTGAGCGCGTCGCCCGTGCGTTTCGATAGTTGTGCGTGCGTCATGCTGTGGTTGGCCAGTGTGTAGCCGGCGTCCAGCAGTTTGCGGCTGACGTCGGCCTTGGGTAGCAGCTTGGCCTTGCCGTCTGCGCCCACGGCGCCCAGGTTGCTGCCCACCTGGAAAAAGATGGCCGGTGCACTGTACTGCTTGAGGATGGCCGCAATCTCGGGGGTATAGACACCGTGTGGGCCGTCGTCAAAGGTCAGCACGATGGTCTTGGGCGGCAGGCTGTTGCCAAAGATCTCGCCTTCGTCTTCAGACTTACCCTTGCGCGTCACTTCCTTTGGCGCAGGGTAGGGCAGCACAACGCCGTAATCTTTGAGAATTTGCTCCCGCGTGTAGAGCTTCTTCAGGCTGATCAAATAGTCTTGCCAGCGCTCGCGCTTGAGGTCGATGGCCCGCGTCTCAAAGCGGCCAAACACGAGGCGGATTTCTTTTTCGTAGTTGCGTTCGATCTCGGCCAGCGCATCCAGGTCTTCGCCAATTCGTTTGTGGAGTTTGATGGCCGGCAATGATGAGTCATGCGCCACCGCGGTTTGCAGGCTGCGCAGCAATTCGCGAAAGGCCAGGCGGTCGGCGTCAAACAGGTCGGCACTGCTCTCGACGTAGTTCAACAAGCTTCCAATGGCTTCGAGGCGCTGTGGGTTGCCCGACACGATCAGTGCCTCTAATTTGGCCTCCAAATCCTGCACGCGTTGGCGGTTATCGTGGAACAAGCTTTGGCCTACCTGGTTGGCGAGGGCGCGCTCATTATTTCCCATGGTTCTCTCATCGGCAAACAACACAATGATCTTGCGGTGTGCGCCCAGCACTTCCTTGAAGCCCGCGAGAATCGCTCCAGTGTCCGCCACTGGTACCACCGGTGCAAGAACGACGGTTGCAGTTGGAGGCGTTGGGTTGACGCGGAAGTAGGCGATGCCAGCAGCACCACAGAGTAATGCGGCGACGATGGCCAGGGCGATAGGTGTGCGTTTGTTGGTCATAGTGAAGACGTCAGAGGCCCTGCATTATCAGCGGGCCGACCCTGCACTAAAACTTGCTGCTGTCGGTGGTCTCTTTGCTGCGCTGCAGGCTCTTTTGCAGTTCAACGCAGGTGGCAGTGCCCGCCAAGTCTGTCCGTTGGCATGCGCGGAACATGCACATGGGCCGAGTCAGGAAGTTGGCATCCGAACAGATCCGTTCGGGCGTCATGGCCGGCGCCGCCGGTCTGGGCTCGGGTACCGATGCGGGTACCACGGCAGGTGCTGGTGCGCTCGGCGCTTCTGCTTCAACCGGCACGCGTGGCGCCTCCACTTTTGAAGCCTTGGCCGCGCCGCTGCGGGCCCGGTCATTGGCCTTGGCGGTCTTGTTGTCCCCTGCAGCCGATGGGGTTGACGCTGGCCGGGCGGGGGTGCTGCTCTCAAAAATGGTTTCGATGGGTTCGCTTTTGACGGGCTGGTCCGCAGTTGCAGTGGTGCCGCTGGCCACCTCGCTGCCGGCTGCCGACGCGGGTAGGCTTGCGCCCGACGCTGCGCCCTGCGGTTGCGCCAGCGCGATGTCGGCGTTGGGTGGTGCGGCGGCCTTGCCTTTGGCTGACCAGGTGTGCCAACCCAAGCTTGCTGCGATGGCGGTCAACAGCACCAGACAAGCGATCAGTGTCCAAACGGCGGCCGGCCTCCAAGTTCGGGTGGTGCCACGTTTGCCCGCGCTGCCCGATGGCTTCGTACGCCGGGCGGTTGCACTACTCTCCAGAGGGACTGGCGCGCTGATCGGTTCGCGCAGCCGCTGCCTGCGTTCTGCTGGCTTCTCTGGGGGGGGGGGAGGGGTGCTGTCGGGGCCCCAGTTTGCAATGACGGTCGCGGCTTCGTCGTCGACATCGTTCTCCATGCCTACAAACTGGGTGGGCGCATAGTCGGGACGGGTGTGAGTGGGGCGGGTCTGCTCGTCGATAGGGCGGGACGCGGACCACTGCAGTACCTCGCCAGATGGCAGACTGCCGGGGGGCAGTTCGGCGCGCCAATCAAACGACGACATGCCGTTCGGCGTGGCCAGGCCCAGACTGCGGGCGAATTCGCGCACCGACTGGGGCCTGTCTTTTGGCTGAATATGCAGTGCCCAGTCAATCGCGCTGACAAATTGCGCGGAATATTCTTGTCCGAATTCACTGGACACTGTCTTCACGACATTGGCAAAGGCCGGTAGTCTGTCGTTGACCACACGAACCGTGGCCGGCATCGGAGCCTCGTTGCGCAGCAATCCATGCACGACTGCCGCCAGCGCATACAAATCGGTCCACGGTCCTTGTGGCACGCCGTCTGTATCGGCGTATTGCTCGATGGGCGCGTAATTGATTTTGAGGATGGCGGTGTGCTGCTTGGCGTTGTCTCCAATGGCCATACGCGCCGCGCCAAGGTCCAGCAGTACCGGCGGGCCAGTGTCTTGCAGAAAAATGTTGTCAGGTGACACATCACGGTGTAGGGCGTTGCCTTTGTGCAGCATCTTGAGCGCACCCAGCACACACCACAAGACTTTGTGCAGCCAGGCCTCGGTCGGCGGCAGGCGCATGCACTGACGGGCTTGTTTGAGCGTCATGCCGCGGTACAGGGGCATTACCATATAGGCCGTGCCATTGGCCTCCCAGAACCGGAAAACCCGGACCAGCGAGGGGTGTTCAAACTTGGCCAGCATGCGGGCTTCGCCGACAAACGACCGCAATCCCCTTTGGAAGGTGTCTTCGTCGTTGGAGGCGCGCACGGAAATGTCCATACTTCCGTCTGCACGGCTGGCCAGTGCCGTGGGCATGTATTCCTTGATGGCCACATCGCGTTGCAGCGAGTGGTCGTATGCTTTGTAGACCATGCCAAAGCCGCCAACACCCACCAAGCCGCGGATTTCAAACTCACCCAGCCGGGTGCCATTGGCCAATGCGTCTACATGGCTTACGTCTGGTGCTGCAACGCGAATCGGCAATTCAATCATGTGTCCTAAACTTGATAACACCCACGGACTACCCGCCAAGCTACTCGGCCATTGAATTTTGCATTCTATGGCCTAGCCTGTGGATAGCGCAGCAGCAACAGGTAACAAGTTGCTGACATTTGCATTTGCGCGACGGTCAGCGCTTTGAATAGGCAGATCTGGCTGTTCTATGCTATCAATTATGTAGCTCCTGTGCTATATTCTGCGAGGGCTATCGGCATTTTTTCTCTAAATGGTGCTTCTGAAAATAACAAACAGGTAGGCAAACATCCCAGATTGGGTAAAAGTGCACGATCGTGCTGGTCACCGCCCACCGCCCACCCGTTGCAAGCCCAGCATCAGGCTGACGCCGTCACCCTCGTTGCGTGCGGCGATCGTGCCGCCCATCTTTGCCATATAAGTCTTGGCCACAAAAAGGCCTTGGCCCCGGTTGCCGTTCGCGCCAGAGTCGGCCTGGTCTGACACCCCGTATTCAAAAATCTGGTCGATTAGCGCCGGTGCAATCTGCGGACCGGTGTTGTGGATGGTTACCGTTGCGTCCGTCTCCGTGGTTTGCAAGGTGAGGGCGATGGCGCTGCCCGGCGCGCGGTGGCGCTCTGCATTGCGCAGCACGTGGGTGACCACGTCTTCCAGCGCATATTCCTCAGCGCGCACCAGCACGGAATCCTCGCTACCGCCCACATACTGCACGCTGCTTAAGCCGACACTGGCCGAGTTGGCAGCGATGTTGTGCAAGAAACTGTTGATCTCCACCGTTTGAACCGCCAGCGTGGTGGACTCAAACGCCTCGCTAGGGCTGGCGCTGCCGTAGAGGATGCGCACTGCCTGCTGCATGCGGTGGATGTAGCGCAGGCTGGGGTCTTGCTCGGTGTTGTGCAGCACCATAAGCGACTGCAATGGGGACATGATTTCGTGGCCTACGGCATGCCACATATCCTTCTCTTGCTCGGCGCGTATCTGCTCGCGTTCAGCGTCTTCCTTGACGCGGCGCAACAGATCGTTCAGGCAGGTAGCCAAAATCCCTAATTCGTCACTGCCACGCAGATCGGCCAGGTCGAAATGGCCCAACCCTGCTGTCGTCTTAACGGTCTTGGACAATTGGCTAGAGCGGCGCGTCAATCGCGCAATGCGGCGGATGACGCCCACCTCAATCACCAGCCAGGCCAAGGCAACGGCCAGCAGCATGGCGCCCACAAACCAGGACAAGCGCGTGGCCACCACGCCCAGGCTTTTGTTGACGCTGCGGGCATCGCCTGTGAGATGAATCGTGTAATTGCCCAGTGGCGTGGTCACGTCTTGGGCGAGTTCAATGGGGGCATCGTATGTATCTACCGGCAATCGGCGGATCAGCCGCGTCAACAGCGGCGAGGTCTCCTCGGTCGCCGCCTCGATGCCGCGCAGGAGCATCAGGTCCTTACCGGTGGCGGCGCCATTCTTGCGTATGCGCAGCGTCTCGCCCGGTAGCAACTGCGCGCGCAGATCCCCCAGCGAGAAAGGAGCAACCGCACCCTCGGCATTGCTGTCAAACAGTGCAATACCGTCGCCCGGCGGTAGCACCTCTACCCGCACCTGCATGTCATTCAAGTCGGTCGGGGGCCAGACAGGTTTCTCTTTTTGAAACAGCGCATCGCGCAGCACATCCACCGGCAGGCGCAGCGAGAAGAAGGACTTTCTCTCGCAATCCTCGCTGGGTGTGGCATCAACGGTTGCAAGGGCGTTGGTGCAGCTGGCCCCTTGCCACACCCAGCCGCGAAAGTCGCGCACCGTGCGGGCACTGGTGTAATCGCGGCTGCCAATATCCACATAGCCGGTAAAGCGACCCCGTGTGCCTTCGCGCTGCAAGTTGCCGGGGTTGGGTAGCGGCTCAAAGGGCGCAATCCAGCGGTAGGTCTGGCCGCGCATCTTGACTTCTACCCGCAGACGGTGGGCCGTGTCCAGGTACTTGTCACCCAGGGCATGTGGCACCAGGGCCGTACTGGCAAAAGTGCCGGCGGCGTAGATGAACCCTCCGGCCCACGGGTTGCTGCCAATGGCTACGCACAGGCTGCCGTAGTGCGAGTATTGCACCAAGCAACCCGTTATCTCCACTGCATTGCGCACCTTGCTTTGGTCATCAAAATCGATTGCCGAGAACGGCAACAGCACCGGGTGTAGCGGTGTGGTGGGCGTAGCCGCATCCGATGGGTTGAGCAAAGCTAATTGGCCCGAGGGGTGGCGCAACTGGGCCGCAATTTGGTCCTTTGTCTTGGCAAAGCTTTGCTGGTAGTTGTCGTAGCTGCGTTGCTTTTCCTCTTGCAACACATAAACCGTCATCACCAACGTTGACAGCGCCAGCAAGAAAAACGCGGTGCGAAACAGCACCCGCAACCGAAACGACGCCAACCATGTCAAGGACGTGTCGATAGACCCGCTGATGGTGTTGCTACTCACGTTCACATGCGCACCTGCGCAATATCGTCGGACCAGCGAAAGCCGCGCATGGGAATGTTCTCTATCCGCTCGAACTGCGCGTCCAGCTCTCTGAAGGCCTCGCGAATGGTGCTGATGTGCTTGCGGATGTTGTCGCGGTTGCGGCCGCTCTTGACCACGTCGAACAGCTCGTCATAGGTCACCACCTGGCCGCGTTTTTGGTACAGCGCGGCCAGTATGCGCTGGGCCGTCAACGGCAGGTTGATGCGCTTGCCGCGCCAAAGCGCACTGCGTTGGCGCAACGGGTCTATGGACAACTCTTCGCTCGCAGGCGTGGCGCAAGGCGCTGGTTCGCGCGCTTTGGCGGCCCGCAGAATCTCCAGGAATGTATCCACAAAATCGCTCTCTTCGAATGTCGTCTTCTGCAGGTAGTCCCATGCGTCCAGCGCCTTCATGATGCTGCGATAGATGGCCGCTGGCATGGCGGACACCACCAGCACCGGCGTGCCTTTGCGGCTCTTGTTGATGGCGTTGATGATGGCGATACCGGCGTTGCGTTCGCGGCCCAGTTCAATGTCCAGCACCACCACGTCGTAGGTCTCACGGGCGATGGCCGCCTCCGCATCATCACGGGTGAACCAGTTGTCCACCTGGATTCCAGGGCGGGCGCCCTGAATCCAGGCGGTGAGCTGCTGGCTGGTGGGGATGTCATCTTCTATGACGGCGACCTTGAACATGGTGGGAGTTTCCTTGCGGCTTTCGGCGGGCTGGTGAGCGGGAATAGGGCGGTGCTGGGGCGATGGTCCCAAGTATCCCCTGACTGCGTGGCCTCACCCGGCTATCGGTGTGAGTGTTTCTTCACGCCCGATGAACGGACTCTCCCCAGGGCGGCATTGTTTGCTCGGGGGGTGGGCGCGCACGATAGCACCCATCCCAACCACCACGTAGAAAGCCACCATGTCAGACCGTCTCAAGACCTCCGTTCGCGCTATTGCCCGGACCATCGCCACTCAGTTTCGCCGGGTCACGCGGCGCTCGGTCAGCCATGTCGGCGCCGTGTCGCGCAGCACCGCTGCCCGTTTGCCCGGGCCCGCCAGTCTAATCGCACTGGGTGTGCTGGCAGCTGGTGGCTACGCGCTCTATGCCCACCCACCCATGCAAAGCATTGCCCGCGGCGAAATGGGCATGCGCTTGAACCAGTTGACCGGTTCGTCAAACGAAGTGCGCGATGGCGCGGTGCTCATCATCCCCGGGCTGCATGAACTGCGCCGCTTCTCGCTGCGTGACCAAGTCTACCGTCCCACGGCCAATGCCAGCGCCACCGGTACGGCACCGTTTCAATCGGTAGAAGGTCTGTCGGTTGGCGTCGATATCTCGGTGCGCTATGCGCTTGACGCGACCAAGATTTCTGCCGTGGCCCGCGACCTGCCAGAAGACATCAACAAAGAAATTGTCGAGCCCGTCGTTCAAGGCGTGCTCTACAAAACCCTGGCTCGCTACACGGTGCGCGAAATCTTTTCCAGCAAACGCCCAGAAATCCAGCAGTTGATTGAAGCTGAGTTGAAGCCCCGTCTGGCCAAAGACGGCATCAAGCTCGAAGCCGTGACCATTGGCAAGGTCGACCTGCCGCACGATTACAAAGCTGGTATGGAGAATCTGCTGGCCGAAGAACTCGCGACTGAGAAGATGCGCTACACGCTGGAGCTCAAAGAAAAGCAAGTCAAACAGTCCGAGCTGGAGGCCATGGCTGATAAGGTGCGCCGCGAGACATCGGCCCAGGCGGCTGGCGAAGAGCAAATCATTGCCGCCAAGGCGCAGGCAGAGGCCATGAAGCATGTGCTGCCCTTCAAGCAAAAGCAGATTGAGCAACGCGCACTGGAAGCCGAAGCCGAAAAAGTCTCGCGCATCAAGACCGCCGAAGGCACGGCCCAAGCCCGCCGCATTGAAGCCTCGGGTGAAGCCGATTCGCGCAAGAACCTGGCCGATGCCGAAGCTTACCGCCAGGACCGCATTGGCAAGATCACGAGTGAGCAACTGGCACGTGACGGCGCATTGATCTCGAAGAACCCGCTGCTGATCCAGAAAACCATGGCCGACAAGCTGTCGGACAAGATCACCGTCATCATCGCGCCGCCTCCTTCGGATGGTGGCTTCATTGGCTCCGCTCTTTTGGGTGCAGGCAAGCAAAACACGGCGCAAGTTGTACGCGCCACCCGGGCACCAGAAGCGAATGCAGAGATGGCCCAAGCAGAACAAGACAACGCTGAAGGAGGCAAATAACATGATCGCCGCATCACTCTTGCTGGTTGCCATCGTCACCCAAGACCAATCCTCTTTGCGCTCGGCGCCGCGCGACTCCGCACCTCAGCAGGCTGTGCTGGCCCAGGGGGATAGCCTGGAGATTCGGGGCCAAAAGGGCGACTATTTGCAGGTGTATGACCACCGCCGTGAACGGGCCGGCTTTATCCGCGCCACGCAGGTGCGCAGCCAGTCACTGAAGCCTGAAGCAGCGCCCGAGTTGCTGTCGGTGGTGCGTTTTCTACGCGACACACCAGGGTCCGAATCCTTGGGCATTGGATACGCCGCCGCCTACCTGCGGGCCGCACCTGCGGAGGCCATCAATGGCGAAGCGTTCGATGCCTTGGGCGCCATGGCCGAGCGCCTGGCGCGCCGGGCATCCGCCCGCCAGGGCAAGCCAGGGGTCGATGCGTTGGCAGCACATCTGGAAGTGGCCGCAGCCTATGGTGTTGAGATGCTGAGCTTTGAACGCGATGGCCAGGTGCAGCTCTGCTACAACGGCGACGCGCACCGCCGCGTCTTGGCATTGCCGGCGACTGACGGCCAAAAAGCGCTGGCTGCCCTGGCACTGACCAAGCACGAATGCGTGGCACCCAACCTGAACCCCATCGAGCGCTTTGCGCAAGACAACTGGCGTGCCGAAGTGTTGGACCGTATAGAGATGCGCGACCTGCCCGAGGTGCTGAAAAACCGCATGCACTTGCGCAAGGCAGGTGTCTGGTCCAGCTTGACATTTCAGCGCGCGCGCCGCTCCGAGTTTGCGGCTGCCAGTGTGCAAGCCGCCGCGACGAGAGCACTGCAAGAGTTGGCTGCGGTGAACAAGACTGAGTTGACGGAGGCGGACGCTGCCGCCTACAGCGAAGCAGCCATCCGCGTGGGTGCCTCCCGCTGGGGTGCGGAGCCCGCCTTGGCGGATGGTGCATCCGGTAACGCCGCGCAGCCCATCACCAAGTTGTCGGTTCGTTTAAGCACCGGCCAGCCCGGTGAAACCTGCGTGCATGTGGTCGATGCCAAACACGACACCAAAAACCCGCTGTTCACCCGCTGCACTTATGGCGTGGTCTGGGCTGCATCGGTCACTGTTAATCGCCAAGGCACTGCTCTGGCCCTGGCCGTGCAGCCGCTGGATACCTGGCGCGAGATGTGGGTGTTCCAGCAGGGCGTCAAGGGCTGGGGGGTGGATGTAGTGCCGCCCGCGCTTGACAACCCCAACCTGGGTTATGTGGAGTTTGCCGGTTGGGTGCCCGGCACGACCCAGATGTTGGCTGCGCGCGAAGCCAAGATCGATGGCCGCTACAAGACTAGCTTTGAGGTGCTGCGAACTGCCAATCTGGAGGTGGAGAAGCAGGCAGGGCAGCCCAAAAACCTCAGCGTCTTCTACCGCTGGCAGGACCCGGCTTGGAAAGGGCAGACAGTTAGTTTGCGCTAGTCGTTTGGAGGGTAAGTGCCGCAGTTCAGCGCGGCAGTAAGAGCAGACCCGCACGGGGCCAGGCAAACCGCAGCTCAGGAACGCGTTGGCCATCGGGCGCGTCCCACACCGATTGCTCCACTTCGCTCCCGCCCAGACGCTGGTAAAAACCCTGCGCCGCCCTGTTGTCCGCCAGCACCCACAGGTGTAATCGGTCCGACGCCTGCGTGCGAATGCACCATCGCGCTACATGGGACACCAGTTGGGTGCCGATGCCCGCGCCTTTGTAGTCAGGTGCAACATGCAAATTTTCCAGCAGGGTGCCCCATTTGGCGTCGTGCGAACCAAAGCTGCAAGCGAACCCCACCAAGACTCCGTTTATCTCTGCGACCGCGATGCTTTGCTGGGCGGCAGGCTTGTCGAAACGGCTTTTCCACAGTACCCTGCGGTCAGCAATCAGGTCACCGTCCAGAAAGGCATCGCTGAGAATGCCTCGGTAGGCAATGCGCCAGCTCTGCGTGTGCAACCGCACAATCTTTTCCAAGTCAGAGACATTTGCGTCGCGGATTTGCATGGTTTAAGACGTTGGCATGGAACCCATAGCGTATCAGCGTGGCGACCATGCGAATCCGTTGCAGCACGCCGTCCGCATACAGCGCGGCGACGGACTTGTTGCCTTGTCCCCTGTGTTGGCGCCGACGCGAGCCAGCCGACACTAATCTGGTGGTGAAAGGCTCATTGGTACCGCCAATGTGTGGTCGACCACAGACGCTGATTCAAATCGCCGACAAACTCCGGCTCTCTACTTGGAGTCCCAAGCAGTTAATGACCATTTCCCCTTAAGAGGCTGACCATGAATTACCAAGACCAAGACACATACGGCATCTATCGCAACCACAAGGGACCTGGCCCCCGTTTGATGGGTGCCAACACGCTCGACGGCAACGATGTTTTCAACAAACAGGACGAAGATCTGGGCGACGTCAAAGAAATCATGTTGGATGTACCCAGTGGACGTGTCGCGTATGCGGTGCTGTCTTTTGGAGGCTTCCTGGGTATGGGTGAAAAGTTGTTCGCAGTGCCATGGACCGCATTGACACTAGACACCGCCAACAAACGTTTCGTACTGGACGTCAGCAAGGACCGACTCGAGGAAGCGCCAGGCTTCGACAAGGACAGCTGGCCCGACATGGCCGACCCAACCTGGGTGAAGACGGTGCACGCCTATTACGGTGTCACGCCTTACTCTGACGGAATGATGTAAATCTAGCACTGGCTGTCACCGCCTGCCACTCCTGCCCCCGGGTGGGAGTGGCATTTTTTTGCTACCGATGGCCTGTCGCGGGATCTGTCAATTTGGAACTGCTGGCAACAAATGTGCCGCCAGTCCGTGCGCGCAGGCAAAACCACTGGCCCAGGCCCACTGGAAGTTGTAGCC
>JANXVI010000203.1 GCA_025351745.1 Rhodoferax sp. | reverse complement strand
GTAACTGTCCGCGAATCCCCATCTTGCGTGGGTCGGCCGTATTCGTTACGACAACTGACTACACGTTGATGACGCGTTGAAGCAGTGCAAAGGAGACCCGCCACTCGTGGCCGTCCTCGCATACGATGGAGGCGGTCTTCTGATTGATCCGTGAGATCTTGCCGAACTTGCGAATCAGGTCGCGCCCTTCGAAGCTCACCGTGTCGCCCAGGGCAAAGTCTTCTCTGCGTGGCAGGACTTCTTTGGGCTGCTGCGCGACCTTTACTGAAGGGTCCAGCCCAATGGCAGCGTAGCGAATCCATTTGTACTTGCCGTCATGGGATGCATGAACCATCAGCTGGTCGGCCTTGAACTCAATGACCTTGGCAGCATGCATGCGGTTGTCGCGCACGTCCAGATATTGAACGGTCTGCCCAACATGAAGCTGTTGGCGGATTGCGATCATGCGCGCGGGTTGCGAGAGCAGGTGCTCCACTGCGGTTTGAAGCTGCAGCAGTTCCAAATCGGAGGCCTGGGTGGCCAGAGTAGACATCAGGTTGTGCCAGTCCATTGCGGTGCTCCGCGCAGCCCTGAGGCGTGCTGTCAAGTTTGAGTGATGGATTGCCGTTTCCAGTTGAACGGCAGTAATTCTGCAAGTTTAGTCACAGGGTGGTCGGGCAGGCGCTTGAGCACATCGCAAAGCCAGGCATAGGGCTCCACCCCATTGAGCCGACAGGTGCCGATGAGCGAGTACATGATGGCAGCGACATGGCCACCGCGCTCGGCACCCAGGAACAACCATGAACGTCTTCCAACTGCAACCGGGCGTATGGCCGACTCGATCAGGTTGTTGTCTGGCATCAAAATGCCGTCTTCGGTGTACCGCACCAAGGTTTCCCATTGCCGCAAGGCATAGCCAAAGGCCTGTCCCAATTCGCTGCGTGCAGGGATGCCGGGGGCGTGACCTACAAGCCACGCATGGAACTGATCGAGCACAGGGCGCGACTGCGTTTGGCGGGCCAGCAGCTTCTTGTCTGGGGGATGGTCTTTGATGTGCGATTCGATCTCGTAGAGCTTGGCAATCCAGGCCAGCGCCTGAGCCGCCAAGCCTTGCGGATGGGGGGCTTTGCGGGCCACCTCAAAGAAATGCCGTCTGGCGTGCGCCATACAACCAACGGCCACGATGTCACCGGATTTGAGCAATGCGTCGTAACCCGAGTAGGCATCAATCTGCAAGTAACCGCGGTAGTTCTTTAAGAACCGCTGCGGATGGATACCCTGGCGTGTCCTGGTAAATTCAAAGACGACCGATGGAGGGTGTTCCACCCATTGACCCTGGTCATCCTGGCGCTGGCCGGCACCCAGATAGGCCCATAGTCTGCTGGTGTGGGTGGTGTCCTTGCTGGCATCGCGCAGTTGCACCGTGGTGTCGTCGCTATGCAAACGTGGTGCCGACAAGGTGTGTGCAATCAGCGGTGCCTGCAGGACCTCAAGCAACTCGGCACTGCCAAGCTTCCAGTCATCCAAGGTGGAGCGTGGCACGTGAAAACCGTGGCGCCCAAAAATCATGGACTGACGGTTCAGCGGCACGTGGTCTGCAAAGGTGGCCGTCAGTATCTGTGCCAGCAGACTGGCGTCAGCATTGCACTTGGGCAATGGCGATGGTTGGGCATAGGCCGTGCGCACTGTGCTTTGGCCGTCCTTGGTGCAGGCGTACTTGATGCGGGCATGCTCCAGCACCACCAGACGTGCGGGCGTGTACTGCAGGGTTTCGCTGACCTCCTCGCCGATGGGCTTGACGCTATCGAACTCGGCCATCTGTTGCTCATCAAGGTGGTACTCGATGCGTTGGCGTGGCAAGTCCCTGGGTAATGCGGGGCGGCCTTTGCGTTGGCGTTCGTACGAAATCTTTTGCTTGAGCACGGGCGGCAGTGGTAAATCGAGTATCTCTGCGAAGAGATCGGCCTGCGTGCTCAGGCGTTCACTGCTGGCACCAAACTGGGCATGACGCAGCTTCAATATCTGCTGGTGCATGGCCTCAATGGCGGCACCGTATTGCGCATGCAGCTTGACCAGAAGCCCCTTCAAAACTGCACAATCATCAGGCAGTATGTCGACGTTCAAAGGGGCCAAAGCGAGCATCTCCTATTAACGTTTTAGGAGCGCATACGTTGACGAAATGAGAAGAGAAATCAGCAATAAACTGCTCTCAATGGAGAGCGAAAATCACTGACTCAAACAGCTCAACTGACGCGCGTTGCGTTCACCGTTTTGAAGCTACTTTGCGCAATCGGCATACCTTCCAGCCAGGCCGATAACTGCGCCATGTTCAGGCCTGACTTGGCTATCTCGCCGGGGTGTGCAAAGCGCGCACCTTCCAGGCGCTTGTACCAAAGGGCAAAACCGGTGCGGTCCCAGTACAGAATCTTGACGCGGATGCGCTGGCGGCACAGAAAGACAAAGAGGTGGCCCGAGAGCGGGTTGGCATTGAACAAGGGCTCCACCAGAACGGCCAGGGCATCAATGGACTTGCGCATGTCCACCGGATGCTCGCAGATCCATGCGCAGGTGTTGGAATTCACCAGCATGGCCAGCCCTACCTAAAGCCGCCGCTGCTCAGGCGCTCGGTGATGATGCGCATGACACGATCGGCGTAGTGACCGCTAAGGACTACATCAACGCCACCGAGTTTGATGGCTATCTTGGCGTCATTACCGTGATGTTCGGTATCACTTCGCGCCATGAACTGTGGCGACGCAGTGGCCGCACTAGACTGCGTCGATCCTAGTGGCACAGCCAGGAAGCCAGGCAGTGATTGGGTCTGAAGGTTTGGTGCTGGCCGTGCGGTCTGTGTTTGCTGCTTCAACACCTTGCGCCATTTGAAAAAGGTGGCTTTGGCAAGCCCCCGCTCCAGGCAAAACTGACTCAGGTTAAGGCCCGAAGCCTCATGGTCACGTACAGCCTGTCGCCAGAATTCTTTGCCGTGCCGGATCAATGGTGCGCTGGGTCGGCGCTGGGCGACTTCTAAAAAGTTGGGGATCGATTTCATGCGGCTGACGATGCCAGCGATGGACTACCTTTGCAAGATGGGGATTCGCGGACAGTTACG
>JANXVI010000484.1 GCA_025351745.1 Rhodoferax sp. | reverse complement strand
GCCACGGTGATGGTTTCGGGCACATGGACTTCGAGCACGCGCGCTTCCACCGGGGCTGATGCGGTTTGGTGGTGATCGCGATCACGGTCATTGCTGCCGCGACGGCCACGAGGACCTGCGCGCCAATTGGTCGAACGACCCGCACCCGCACCGGTGTCGCCACGTGTGGGGATAGCCTTTTTCTTGGCAGGATCGCCCGCCCAGCTGGAAGACAGCTTGGCCGATTTGACTTCTTTGCCCGCACCGGCTCCTGTAGCTGGTACAGCTGTCGCTCCGGGTTTGGCGGGCTTTGCAACGGTCGAACCCGCAGCAGGTTTGTGCAAGGTGCCTTTGATAGCCTTGGGATCGGCCACGGCAGCCTTGGGGACTTCCGGCTTGTGGGCCACCAGAACACGCTTCGGGGCAGACATCATTGAGCGAATAGCGGCCGCTTCGGCTTCGGCCTTGCGGCGGCGGTCACCCAGATCCACGGCACGTGCCACTTCTTCGGCAGCAATGGCCTTGGATGCAGCAGCGGCTGCAGCAGATTTTTCCAGCGCCAAGGCGGCAGAACGGGCTGCTTCAGCAGCTTCGGCCTGCGCCTGTGCTTCTGCCGCCTCACCGGCCGCCTTACTCTTGACCTTTTTATTGGCGTCGGACGTCTTTTGTATTTGCAACTCCGCAGCAGCCTTTTCAGCGGCCTCGCGGGCACGGGTTTCCTGCTCCTCGCGGTCGCGTCTGCGTTGGGCGAGTTCTTCTTCCTGGCGGCGAATCAGCTCGGCCTGGCGGCGGGCTTCTTCTTCACGCCGCGCCAATTCAGCGTTGTCAATCAGCGGTGCTGCAGTGGCTTCAACAACTGCCTCGGGTTCCACGGCCTCAGGTGCGACCGCCACATCGTCGTCACGTCGAATAAAGGTACGCTTCTTGCGCACTTCCACCTGGATAGTGCGGGCCTTGCCCGTAGCATCCGCCTGCTTGATCTCGGTGGTTTGCTTCTTGACGAGGGTGATCTTCTTGCGATCCGGGCTGGCTGTGCCGTGCGCAGTCTGCAGAAAGTTCAACAGACTGTGCTTGTCAGCATCGGTCAGGACATCGGAGGCGGCCGCTTTCGCGACCCCGGCCGACTTCAGCTGCTCAAGCAGCGTGTCAGTGGATTTTTTGAGTTCATTTGCAAACTCGGCGACGGTCGTACTAGACATTTGTTGTGTAACCTTTGGCGGCATCCGAACTGCCCTGTGGGCAGTTGTTAGCCATTACTGAAATTTAATTTACATAACCATTACTCTTGAGAAGCGGCTTCATCGGTAAACCAATGTTCGCGCGCCTTCATGATCAGGGTCTTGGCTTCGTCGGCAGACTGGCCAGTGATATCGGTGAGCTCGTCAACCGCCAGATCGGCCAGGTCGTCAAGCGTGTGTACGCCGCCGTCGGCCAACTTGCCGATCAATTCAGGCGTCAGACCTTCGAGGTCACGCAAGTCTTGCGACACTTCTTCCACGCTCTCTTCATGCGCGATTTCCATGGTCAGCAACGCGTTTTTGGCACGGGTGCGCAACTCGTTCACGGTCTCTTCGTCGAAGCTTTCGATCTCCAGCATCTCCTGTAGCGGCACGTAGGCCACTTCTTCCAGGCTGGTAAAACCTTCAGCAATCAAGATGTCGGCGATCTCTTCGTCCACATCAAGTTTTTCCATGAACAGCTTGCGTCCCTGGTCGGTTTCGCTAGCCTGCTTCTGGGCAGACTCTGCGGCATCCAGAATATTGATGCGCCAACCCGTCAACTCAGAAGCCAAACGCACGTTCTGACCGCCACGGCCAATTGCGATGGCCAGGTTTTCCTCATCGACGACGACATCCATAGCATGGCGCTCTTCGTCCACCACGATGCTGGACACGTTGGCGGGGGCCAAGGCGCCGATGACGAATTGGGCTGGGTCTTCACTCCACAGCACAATGTCAACGCGTTCGCCAGCCAGCTCATTGGTCACACCGTTGACACGGGTGCCGCGCACGCCAACACAAGTGCCGATAGGGTCGACGCGTTTGTCGTGCGACAACACCGCAATCTTGGCGCGCGAACCAGGGTCACGGGCACAAGATTTAATCTCAAGCAGGCCCTGTTCGATCTCCGGCACTTCTTGGCGGAACAATTCGATCATGAACTCTGGTGCGGAGCGCGACAACACGATCGGCGCGCCACGCAGTGTCAGGTCTACTTCCATGATCATGGCGCGCACACGGTCGCCGGTGCGCAGGTTTTCTTTGGGGATCATCTCGCTGCGTTTGAGGCGCCCTTCGACACGGCCGCTTTCCACGATCAGATCGCCCTTGTCCATGCGCTTGACGGTGCCGACAAAGATCTTTTCGCCGCGCGACATGAAGTCGTTGAGCAGCATTTCGCGCTCGGCATCGCGGATCTTTTGCAAGATGACCTGCTTGGCTGCCATGGCACCAATGCGACCAATTGGA
>JANXVI010000479.1 GCA_025351745.1 Rhodoferax sp. | reverse complement strand
TTGCCAATGCCGCCAATGCCGCTGATGGGCAATCCGGCTGTCTGCGGGTCGCGTGCGATCTCGGCCACCATGTTCAGCGCAATCGGTTTGACGGCCGGGCCGCAGTAGCCGCCGTGGCTGCCCTTGCCGCCGGTGTTGGGCGACATCTTCAGCGTGTAAGGGTCCACGCCCATGATCGAGTTGATGGTGTTGATCAAACTCACCGCGTCGGCACCGCCCTTTTTGGCGGCGCGAGCGGGCATGCGCACGTCGGTGATGTTGGGTGTCAGTTTGACGATGACCGGCAGCTGGCTGTACTGCTTGCACCAGGCGGTGACCATTTCGATGTACTCCGGTACCTGGCCCACGGCGGCACCCATGCCGCGCTCGCTCATGCCGTGGGGGCAGCCGAAGTTGAGCTCGATACCATCTGCGCCAGTGTCGACCAGGCGGGCCAGGATGTTTTTCCACGACTGTTCTTCACACGGCACCATCAAGGACACAATCATCGCGCGGTCGGGCCAGTTGCGTTTGACCTCGGTGATCTCGCGCAGGTTCAGGTCCAGGTCGCGGTCGGTGATCAGCTCTATGTTGTTGAAGCCCATCATGCGGCGGTCGGGTGTTAGCAATGCGCCGTAGCGCGGGCCGTTAACGTTGACTACCGGTGGCCCAGCCTCGCCCAGCGTTTTCCAGACCACGCCACCCCAGCCAGCTTCAAAGGCGCGGTTGACGTTGTAGGCTTTGTCGGTGGGTGGCGCGGATGCCAGCCAGAAGGGGTTGGGGCTCTTAATGCCAGCGAAAGTGGTTGCGAGATTGGCCATGATGGACTCCGAAATCGGGATGGGTTGCGAGTGGCGCGGTTCAGGCCGCCACGCTTGGGCGGGCTGTCAGCAGGTAGGCGTGGATGGCGTTGGCCGACTGCTTGCCATGCTCCACCGCTTCCACCGTCAGGTCCAGGCCACCGGCACGGCAGTCACCACCGGCCCAGACACCGGGCAGGTTGGTCGCTCCTTCTGCGTCCGTCGCGATGCGGCCTCCGTCCAAAGCAAAGCCCGCGGCAGCCAGCACGGGGTTGCCAAGCCTTTGTCCAATGGCTTTGAGCACGGTGTCGGCTTCAAACGTGATCTCGCGGCCGGTGGCTTGCAATTTGCCATCCACCATGGCCTGCTCGGCGAAGCGCACACCCGTCACATAGCCGTCTCGGCCCAGAATATCCACCGGTGCCAGCCACTGGTGCAGCACTACGCCGGTGGTCTGCGCCCACTCCTGTTCGGCCTTGGAGGCCGAGAGCGTCTCGGGCCCGCGCCGGTACACCATGTGCGCCACCTTGGCGCCCAGCAGCTTGCTTTGCACAGCGGCGTCTACGGCGGTCATGCCACCACCAATGACCACCACACGCCGACCAACGGGCAGCGTGGACAGGTCTGCGGTTTGGCGCAGCGTGGCGATAAATTCCACTGCGTCTTGCACGCCATTCAGGTCCTCACCCGGCACACCCAGCGCGTGGGTCGTGGCCAGGCCCATGCCCAGAAAGACGGCGTCATAGTCTTCGCGCAGTGCCCCCAGTTGTGCGGTGGTCTCCAACTTCCAGCCGGTGTCGATGGTGATGCCACCGATGCCCAACAGCCACTGCACTTCGTTCTGCGCAAAATTGTTGGGCGTCTTGTAGCTGGCGAGGCCGTATTCGTTGAGGCCACCGGCCTTGGGATTGGCGTCGAAAACCGCTACGGTGTGCCCCTTGCGCGCCAGCGTGTACGCGCAGGCCAGGCCCGCAGGGCCAGCACCGACCACGGCGATCTTTTTGCCGGTGGCTGCCTCGCGGGTGAAGATTTGCGGCTGGTCGCTTTCCATCAGCGCGTCGACCGCATGGCGCTGCAGGCGGCCGATGGCGACGGGGCGGTCCTCTTGCGTGTTGCGCACACATACTGCCTCGCACAGGTTCTCGGTCGGGCATACCCGGGCGCACATGCCGCCCAGCGGATTGGATTCCAAAATGGTCCGCGCCGAACCGCGCAGGTTGTCATCGGCAATACGCTTGATGAAGGACGGCACGTCGATGCTGGTGGGGCAGGCCGTGGCACAGGGCGCGTCGTAGCAGTAAAGGCAACGCTCGGCCTCCAGCAGGGCCTGTGTGCGGGTCAGCCGCGGGGTGGCATCGGCAAAGCGTTGCGCGTATTCGCTGGTGGCCAGGCGGCCGGGGCGAACATCGGGTTGGTAAGAGTCAGACACGCTAGCACTCCTGTAAAGAAAAAATCTGACCGTTTAGTCAAGTTCTTGTCTAGATGCTAGCAAGTGTGGTGCCAATTTGTATCTAGGGGTTTATCCGTGGGTTTGTTTCGTGGCCCCCACCAGCCACTGGCGAAACAGAGTCAAAGCCGCCGGCTCCCCGTCGTTGATTGGCGTAACCAGATAATAGGCCCGCTGGCCAAGCAGCGGCTGGTCACAGGCAATTACCAAATCTCCGCGTTGCAGCTCGGTTTCAATCAGCAAGCGGGGCACCAAAGCCACTCCAAGGCCATGGATGGCTGCGGTCGCGGTCATCGAAAATAATTCGTACCGCGGACCCGACAATGCGTGCGCGGCGGTAACGCCCATGGCGTCGAACCACTGGCTCCAACCAAACGGGCGCGTACTTTGCTGCAACAGGGGCAAATCGGATACGGCATGCGGGCTGACGGCTTGTTGCGTCGGCCCCAACAGGCTGGGTGCGCAGACCGGCACCACCTCTTCGCTGACCAGAAGAGTAGCCCGAGTTCCAGCCCAATTGGCCACTTGATCCGCGGTTCCTGCATAGAGGGCGGCATCAAAACCCGTGTCGGCAAACATGAATGGACGGGTACGGGTTTCGATATGCACGACGATGTCGGGGTGTAGCGCCTGCAACTGCGGCAGATGCGGAATCAGCCAACGGGTAGCGAAAGTCGGCACCGCCGCCAGGCGCACTGCGCCCTGTGTGCCTTGGGTGGACATGGCATTGAGCGTATCGCGCTCCAGCGCCAGCAGGCGGTCTGCCACTTGGGCGGCATACTCGCGGCCGCGCGGCGTGAGCACCACACCGTGGCGGGTACGGGTGAACAGCGGCTGGCCCAGATATTCCTCCAGCGCGGCCACTTGGCGCGAGACGGCGCTTTGTGTCAGCGCCAGTTCGTGCGCGGCTCGGGTGTAGCTTTCGTGCCGGGCAGCGGCCTCAAAGCATAGCAGCGTGTGGGTGGCGGGGATCTTGCGTCGCATGGACGGTCAGTGTAGCGAGGCATGGCAAAAGTAGTCTCTTACCGTCACTGTGAAGCCATGCACACCGTAAAATAACGGTTCGGCATACATTCTTGTGCCGACTTTCCCCACGTTTGTTGTGTTGGTACCCATGTCCGCTGTTAGCTTTTTGATTTGCGACCCGAGCCCTGCCCTGCAAACCTTTACGCAGCAACTCTTATCCGGCTATGGGTTTGACGCTGCGGCGATCAAAACCACGTCCAACCCGCACGCGGCAGCAGAAATAGCGGCGTCAATGAACCCCGATTTTCTGATTACCGATTGGTTCGCCAAAGAGTCGTTGACAGGCATTGCACTGCACCAAGCGATCCAAAAGAATCAGCCGACCTGCCAGTTCGCGTTGTTGTCACCGGAAGATGACCCCAACTACGTATTAGAAGCAGAACAGGCCGGCGCGCTATTCTTGCTGGCCAAGCCCTTTACGGCCGACGCGATGCGCTCGTCACTGCGCGCCGCGCTGGAACAACTGGCCCCGTCCCACCCCGTTATTACCCAGAAGCTCTCCGCCGTCACCAGCCAACCCAGACCCCGCCTCGGGCCGATTCAAATACCCAGCCTGCCGCAGTTCAAGGCCGGCGACCGCGTGGTGTATGCAAACCGCACCGAAGTAGTCAAGCACGTGATTCTGCGCAGGGGCGAATTGGTACTGCAATTGGACGGCATACCCGGCATGGTGGAAGCCAGCAAGATCACGCGCCGCTAACAAAAGACATTTCGGTAGCGGATCGCAACGCGTTGATCGCTTTACTTACTGTTTGACCATCAACGTTGTACCGTCAAATTCTGTTGCAGCGGCTGGAGCCGTATACAGCTTGCCTGCTTCTGGAATATATGCAAACAGATCACTGTTCAAAGCCGCGGTGAAGTAATTGCCAGGATAGACCAGGCCGTTAACCGTAATCGAGACGCCTGCAGACAAACCGCTGTTGAGGGCCGGCGCACTAATATTGATTGCGGTCGCTACGACGGTGTTGGGCAGCAGAGTCATGCTTTTGGTTGCGGTGCCAATCGTCCAAGTGGCGCCGTTGCGTGTCTCAGTTGTCAAAACCGTACCAGTGCAACCAATATCAGTCGAGTCGTAATACTTGGTAACCAGCGTCGCGGATAGCGCGGTAGTGCTGCCTGCGGCCTTGGCCATGGTGGTCGTCACTTTTTGGCGCACAAATTGAGAATTGCTTTGCTGTACTTGTGTGGATGCTTTGCACGACGAGGTCACCCAGGTGCCCACATACGCATCACGAACATCGACCGCAACTACGGGTGTCGCAGGGGTAACTGGATTGGTGCTCACTGCACTGCTGGTACTGCTACCGCCTCCACCGCAAGCAGTCAAAACCGAAACGCAGACTGCACCGACAAATAAACCATTGATTGTGTTCACAAAAAATCCCTGTTGATAGATTATGGAAAAGGCTCCGAATTTTGGTCGTGCTGAGAGAAAAAAAATGGCACCCATACATGCGCACTTTGCATACCTCAATGCGAAAGCATCGTTTGCAGCGGTGTCGCTTGCGCACTACCATGCACCACACGCAACCTGAATCCCTGCACACCTACGTCCCAGCCCACGCTCCAAGGAAACACCATGGCCCACGCATCTTTCAACTGGCAAGACCCTTTTTTGCTGGACAGCCAACTAGAGCCCGACGAACGCATGGTGCGCGATGCCGCCGCGGCGTATTGCCAGGACAAACTGCAACCCCGTGTGACGCAGGCCTTTCGCGAAGGCACGACGGATGTGGCCATCTTCCGTGAGATGGGCGAACTGGGCCTCTTGGGCCCCACCATCCCTGAACAGTACGGCGGCCCCGGCCTGAATTACGTGGCCTACGGCCTGATCGCCCGCGAGGTGGAACGCGTGGACAGCGGATACCGCTCCATGATGAGCGTGCAAAGCAGCCTGGTCATGGTGCCGATCTTTGAGTTCGGCACCGAGACGCAGCGCCAGAAGTATTTGCCCAAATTGGCCACTGGTGAATGGATTGGCTGCTTCGGCCTGACCGAGCCCGACCACGGCTCCGACCCCGGCTCCATGGCCACGCGCGCCTTCAAGGTTGATGGCGGCTACAAACTGGTGGGCTCCAAGATGTGGATCTCCAACAGCCCGATTGCCGACGTGTTTGTGGTTTGGGCCAAAGAGGTCAGTGAGGCTGGCCATGTCGGCCCGATTCGCGGCTTTGTGCTGGAGAAAGGCATGGATGGGCTCTCAGCCCCGACCATCCACGGCAAGGTGGGCCTGCGTGCCAGCATCACCGGCGAAATCGTCATGGACGAAGTGTTCTGCCCGGAAGAAAACGCGTTTCCCGAAGTGCAGGGACTCAAAGGCCCGTTCACCTGCCTGAATAGCGCACGCTACGGCATCGCCTGGGGTGCACTGGGCGCCGCTGAAGACTGCTGGCTGCGTGCCCGCCAGTACACGATGGACCGCAAGCAATTCGGCAAGCCATTGGCTGCCAACCAGTTGATCCAGAAGAAGCTGGCCGACATGCAAACCGAGATCGCGCTGGGCCTGCAGGGCTGTCTGCGGCTTGGGCGGATGAAAGATGAGGGCACGGCTTCCGTCGAGATCACGTCTATTTTGAAGCGCAACTCGTGTGGCAAGTCATTGGACATTGCAAGGCTGGCGCGGGACATGATGGGGGGCAATGGGATATCGGATGAGTTTGGGGTTGCGCGGCATCTCGTTAATCTTGAGGTTGTCAATACGTATGAGGGGACCCACGATATCCATGCGCTGATATTGGGTAGGGCACAGACGGGGATTGCGGCTTTCTGATTTTTGGTTCTTGATTTCTGATTTCCAACACACCCCCTATCCCCCCCCGCCCCTTTCCACCCTCGCCAGGGCGGAAAGTGGAGCTTTAACAGCCGATTTGGTTGCGGCGCGCAGAATGCGAAATTGCTGGGGTGACGTTGCCAACGGGTGGGAACACATAGAGTGCTTGCCTGCAGTCGTAGAGACCTCGGATAGTGCTGGTGGTGGGGTGTTGGGCAGCAGTGCAACCGATGAGGATTCTCCGGTGCTTGCTTCTCGCGATGGCGGGCACGCGCAGCGGCCTGCTGTGGGAGCGCCACCGCAGAGCCGTTAACTACGACCGCGGCACCAGAAACCTGAGTACACCAACACGTACCGCAACCTTTCCCAAGTAGCACCGTAGCCGGAGCGAACGCCCAAAATCGGCAGCTAAGCTCCCCTCTCGCCCGGCGGGGCGAGAGGGGTTGGGGGAGAGTGGGGACCTACAAAAGCCGCGCAGCCAACCCCTACTGCCAATGGAAATAAAAGTAGAAAGCCAACAATGACAACCAAAGAAAAACAACCTGCCCTCCCCCACATCAAGGTCCTGGACCTCTCCAGAGTCCTGGCCGGCCCCTGGTGTACCCAAATGCTCGCCGACCTGGGCGCAGACGTCGTCAAAGTAGAACGCCCCAACGAAGGCGACGACACTCGCCACTGGGGGCCCCCTTTCCTGCAAGACGCAGAGGGCAAAGATACAGAACACGCCACCTACTTCACCTCCTGCAACCGCAACAAACGCTCGGTCACCATCGACATGGCAAAGCCGGAAGGTCAAGCCCTGATCCGGCAGATGGCAGCACAGAGCGATGTAGTGGTTGAAAACTTCAAGGTGGGCGGGCTAGCGAAGTATGGGCTCGATTATGAAAGTTTGAAGGTCCTCAACCCCCGCCTGATCTACTGCTCCATCACCGGCTTTGGCCAGGACGGCCCCTATGCCGAGCGCGCCGGCTACGACCTGATGATCCAGGCCATGAGCGGCATGATGAGCATCACCGGCAACCCCGAAGGTACGCCGGGCGGCGGGCCGTTGCGGGTGGGTGTGGCGCTGACCGATTTGTTCACTGGCGTGTACGCATGCAGCGCCATACTGGCCGCCATTGAAGTACGCCACCGCACGGGCCAGGGCCAGTACATCGACATGGCGCTGCTGGACGTGGGCATGGCCATCTTGGCCAACCAGGCGGCAGGGTTCTTGAACACTGGCAAGGTGCCCCAGCGCCAAGGCAACAGCCACCCCAGCCTGGTGCCCTACCAGTCGCTGGCCACGCTGGATGGGGCCATGCTCCTGGCGGTGGGCAACGACGGCCAGTTCGCGCGCTTTTGCGAAGCCGCCGGCCAGCCGCAGTGGGCCCACGACCCGCGCTACGCCACCAACACCTTGCGGGTGTGCAACCGCGACACGCTAATCCCCCAAATCGAAGCGGTCACGCGGACCCAAACCACGGCGCAATGGGTGGTCCTGCTAGAGCGCAAGGCGGTGCCCTGCGGCCCTATCAACACCTTGGACCAGGCCTTTGCCGATGCACAGGTTTTAGCCAGGGGACTTACGGTAAATCAGCCTGTAGCCCTCGCAAATACTGCGCATGCAGCTATTAAATTCGTAGCATCCGTCGCCAGCCCCCTGCGTCTGGCGGACACACCTCCCGTGTTGCGCCACGCACCGCCGGCACTGGGCGAACACACCAGTGCGGTGCTGTCCGGTTTGGGTTTGGACGCGACGGCCATCGCTGCCCTGCGCCAAAGCGGCGTGGTCTAGTGAAGCACTGGTACTGCGACACGCAGATAAAGAAGCACCTTGAATGCGCCGGATCCTTGCGGCGGGACAAGACAAGATTTCAAGTTTCACCGTCTCTGCATCGCAGTACTTGGGATTTTCAAAAGCCTCTGCTATCCTGAGGCATCGTCATCTCTTGTTTGACGCCCCCGGGCCAGGCAGCATGAAGCCATCCTTCAACCCGGTGCAACTTTGCGCCGGAATCACCAGCAACGTTGCACTGACCGTAAGCGGGGTCGTGTTCGCATTGCGGGTGCAAGCCCCCGGCCCGAATCGGGGCAATCCGCATGGGTCGAACGGCCGGCAATAAGATCTGGCCACGCCCTACCACCGCCATGCAATTTCTACCTTCGTCGTTGACCAATCGGGTGTTTGCGCTGTACTGCGTCACCCTATTGTGGCTGGTTTTCGGGAGTCTGGGCTTGTTGATAAAGTACCAGGCATACCACCAGATCGATGGATCCGAACTGGCTGTGGAGTCGATGGTGATATTGGGCTCCTGGGCCGCCCTCCTGGTGGCCACGCTGCTGCCGGTCCGCTGGCTGCTTGCGCATTGGCATGCCGGTCTGGCTCGCCAACGTGCCATGTTAGACGCGCTGAACCAGCACGCCATCGTCAGTGTGGCCGATGCCAATGGCAACATCGTTTACGCCAACGACCAGTTTTGCGACATCACCGGCTACAGCCGCGAGGAGTGGTTGGGGCGCAACCTACGCGATCTGCGCTCTGGTGTGCATGACCCCGCCTTCTTCGAGCAGATGTGGGGCGTGTTGTTATCCGGCAAGGTCTGGCGGGGTGAGATCTGCAGCCGCAAGCGCAATAGCGAGCATTACTGGGTCGACGCGACCATGGTCCCGATGCTCGAAGAAGATGGCCGCTCTAGACAATACATCACGATACGCAACGACATCACGGCCCGAAAGCAGGCAGAGCAGGAGCGCCATGCGGCCCACGACGTGCTCGCGGCAAAGACCGCGCAGATGCAGGCGGTGCTTGACCACATTTCCCAAGGAGTCGCCATGGTTGCACCGGACCGTTCTGTGGTGTTCCAAAGTCGGCGGGTAATGGACTTGCTGGAAATACCCCGGCATTTGCACGAAGCGGAGCTGGCAGAGTTGATTGCTTTCCAGGCGCAACGCGGTGACTTTGGCAATGACTTTGAATTGGTTGAAGAGTCTGCACGTGCTTACCTGCGTGCAGTGGGCTCGGCAAAACCTATCGCACCGCCCGCGCGTTATACGCGGCGCACCGTGTCTGGGCGCACGCTGGAGATCGGCACCGCCCAACTACCGGACGGTGGGCAGGTTCGTACATTCACCGACGTCACCAGCTACGTGCAAGCCCGGGCCCTGGCGGAGCAGGCCAGCATCGCCAAAGGCCAATTCTTGGCCAACATGAGCCACGAGATCCGCACACCAATGAATGCCATCCTGGGCATGTTGACGCTGCTGCAAAACACCCCGCTGTCGGCTCAGCAGCACGAATTTGCCAGCACGACTGAAGACGCGGCCCGATCGCTGCTGGGCCTGCTCAATGACATATTGGACTTCTCCAAAATTGAAGCGGGCAAGATGACGCTGGACCCGCGACCCTTCAACCTGGACAAATTACTGGGGACTATGGCGGTCATCCTGTGCGCCAATATTGGTGCAAAGCCCGTTGTGTTCCGCTATGCGGTGGACGACAATGTGCCGCGCTACCTGCTAGGCGACGACATGCGCTTGCAACAGGTACTGATCAATCTGGGTGGCAACGCCGTCAAATTCACCAACGAGGGCGAGGTGGTGCTGCGGGTGCGGGTGCTGGAGCGCACGGCTGAGGCCGTGGTGCTGGCGTTCGCGGTCAGCGACACTGGCATCGGTATTGCACCCGAGAACCAGGCCCATATCTTTGACGGATTCTCACAGGCCGAATCCTCCACGACACGGCGATTTGGTGGCACCGGCCTGGGCCTGTCCATCTCGAGCCGCCTGGTCCAGTTGCTGGGCGGCGGGCTCACACTCGACAGCGTCGTCGGCCAGGGCAGTACCTTTGCCTTTCAAGCCCACTTTCCCTTGTCCAGCCCGCCGGTTACGCAACAGCTACCGACCCTTGACGACCCGGCTGGCGATACCGTTGCGGGCGCGCCCAAACCCCAGCGTCTGCGGGGCCTGCACCTTCTGGTCGTGGAAGACAACAAGATCAACCAGATGGTGGCCAAAGGTCTGCTATCGCAAGAGGGTGCCCAGGTGGAAATGGCCGAAGATGGCCAGCAAGGCGTGGCGGCTGTAGCGGGTGCACGGACTCCATTTGATGCGGTGCTGATGGATGTGCAAATGCCGGTCATGGACGGCTATGCCGCTACCCGCGCGATCCGCCAGGAGTTGGGTCTCGCCGGGCTGCCCATCATTGCGATGACTGCCAATGTCATGGCCTCGGATCGCGCGGCTTGCCTCGAGGCTGGTATGAACGAACACGTGGGCAAGCCCTTTGAGTTGGACCAACTGGTAGCCACGCTGTTGCGCCTATGTGAACGCAGACCAGGTTATCCCGCCGGGCCGCCGCAAGGCGAAACGCACCCCCTTGGGCACCAGCGAACCGCGTAGCGGTGGAGTGTGGGGGCAGGATTAACCGGGGCGGCCCAGCACTTCCCAGCGCTCCAATGCCGACATCAGTTCGTCATCAATCTGCGCATTGCGGGTGGCCAGCTTCATGGCCCGCACGTTGTCGATGGAATACAGGCTGCCATCGGCCAGTGCGGCGTTGACCTCGCGCTGTTCGGCCTCCAGGGCGGCAATCTGGTCGGGTAGTCCGTCGAGTTCACGCTGCTCTTTGAAGCTGAGCTTTTTGGCTTTGGCGGCTGCTGGCGCGGCGGGTGCGGTCGCCGTCACGGCAGCAGTTGCTTGCTCTTGTTTTTGTAGCTGCTCACGCTCGTAATTAAAGGGCTTGGCCGTGGTTTTTCCAAGCGCTGCATTGATTTCGTTGGCGCGTTTGGTCTGGATCAACCAGTCGCTCACGCCGCCCTCGTATTCGCGCCAATGGGCGTCGCCTTCGTAGGCGATGGTGCTGGTGACGACATTGTCCAAAAACGTCCGGTCGTGGCTGACCAGAAACACGGTGCCGTCGTAGGTCTGCAGCAGGTCTTCCAGCAGCTCCAGTGTGTCGATGTCCAGGTCGTTCGTAGGCTCGTCCAGCACCAGCACATTGGCGGGCCTGGCAAAAAGCCGCGCCAGCAGCAATCGGTTGCGCTCACCACCGCTCAAGCTGCGCACAGGCGACGTGGCGCGTGCGGGCGAGAACAAGAAGTCGCCCAAGTAACTCTTGCGGTGTTTCTTCTGGTTGCCAATCTCGATCCACTCGGAGCCCGGGCTAATGAAGTCTTCGAGCGTGGAATCCAAGTCCAGCGCGTTGCGCATCTGGTCGAAGTAGGCCACTGTGATGTTGGCGCCTTGGCGCACGGTGCCCCAGGGGCTGTGACCCGGCTCGGGCGCTGGCGAGTTGGGCGGCGCGGGGTCGGCTTTGTAGTCGCCCAAAATGAGTTTGAGCAGTGTGGTCTTGCCCGCGCCGTTGGGGCCCAACAGGCCAATCTTGTCGCCGCGCAGAATCGTCGCAGAAAAGTCATGCACGATCTTGCGCGCCGCATCGCCTTCGCCAAAGGTCTTGCTCACATGCGTAAGTTCGGCCACCAGCTTGCCGCTCTTGTCTCCGGAGCTCACGTCCATGTTCACGCTGCCCACCACGTCGCGGCGCGCGGCGTGTTTGGCGCGCAGATCGTCCAGGCGCACGATGCGCGCCGTGGCACGGGTGCGGCGCGCTTCAACGCCTTTGCGAATCCAGATTTCTTCTTGCGCCAGCAGCTTGTCCGCCTTGGCGCTGATCACCGCCTCTTGCGCCAGTTGCTCTTCCTTTTGCAGCAGATAGGCGGCAAAGTTGCCGGGATAGGACAGCAGCTTGCCGCGGTCCAGCTCGACGATGCGAGTGGCCACGTTGTCCAAAAAGGAGCGGTCATGGGTGATGGTGATGATGGAGCCTTTGAAATCGACCAGCAGGCCCTCCAGCCATTCGATGGAATCCAGGTCCAGATGGTTGGTAGGCTCGTCGAGCAGCAGCACGTCGGGTTGTGCCACCAGCGCCTGGGCCAGCGCCACGCGCTTCTTGGTGCCGCCAGACAGCGTGCTGACAATCGCGTCGGGGTTCAGGTGCAGGCGCTGCAGGGTTTCATTCACCCGCTGCTCCCAATTCCAGCCGTCCAGGGTTTCGATCTCGCTTTGCATGGCGTCCAGGTCGCCATGGCCCAGACAGTATTCCTCAATCAGGCCGATAACCCTCTCCAAACCTGATCGAACGGCTACAAAAACAGTAGCATCCGCATCCAGAATCGGCTCTTGCGCGACATAGGCGGTGCGGATGCCGCTTTGCACCTGCACCGCGCCATCGTCGGGTTTGTCCATGCCGCCCAGAATTTTGAGCATGGAGGATTTGCCCGCGCCGTTGCGGCCGATCAGGCCGACGCGCTCTTGCGTCTCTAAAGAAAAGTCAGCGTGGTCTAATAGCGGGACGTGCCCAAATGCCAGCTGGGCGTCGAGTAAAGTGATAAGTGCCATGTTGGAAGGATTATCCCAGACGCTGGAAAATGGCCGGCACGCTCCTTGCGCCACTTGGCTTCATCGAAAGGGCGGATGCGTTTGAACGTGGCGATGGACTTGGCGATTCATCTGCATTACGTCGAAATTTCCCGCAGAACCAACACCAAATACGCTTTCAGGTGCTTATCATGTCCTGCGCATGGAGCGGCGTTCCGTCAATTTGCTATTAGGAGTCCAATATGTCTATCAATCGGATTATGTTTTCCGTGTTGTTTGCATCTTCGGGGGCAATTGCCCAGGACGCTGTCCAGACCGATGGCGACAAATACAAGAAGATATTTGAGAACGACTGCGTCCGGGTTCTGGACTACAAAGACCTTCCAGGACAAGCCACCCATCAGCACAAACATCCCGCCTTTGTGTTGTACGCGTTCTCGCCATTCAAGCGGTCGATTACCCTCCCTGATGGAAAGGTTCTTCAGCGCCAGTTCAAAGAGGGCGACGTTATGTGGTCGGACTCCCAGACCCACATCGGCACCAACACCGGCGACACACCAACGCACGTTCTGTTGGTAGAAATGAAAAGCGATATTGGGGCATGTGCCAGCAAGTGACGACCTGGCGGTACATCAAAACCCCAACTGCGCTGAAAGGTAGGCCCCAGTCTGCGTACGGTTACCGGTAGTAGCAGGCACGATAACGCCCAAATCAACATAAGCGAGCGTCATCGACACATTTTTGTTCGGCGCCCAAGCCACGAACACGTCTTTCCAATCCTGGGCACGCAGCCCGTCGCCCAATCCTGCCGCCGCGCCCGGGTCTTGCAAATTGTTCGGCATGCGCCGGTATTCAATGCCCACGGCCAGATGGCGATTGGCCAGCCAGGCCAACGACAGCTCGGGCATCAGTTGGTACTGGTCGCGCGAACCACCCAGCGTACCGCCAAAACCCAGCAGGCCATTCTGGTTGGCGTTCGTCGCGCGCAGCGTGCCGTTGACCAGAATGCCCTGGGCCA
>JANXVI010000456.1 GCA_025351745.1 Rhodoferax sp. | reverse complement strand
CACCAATGGTGTGGTGCGATGCTGCGGAATACGGCACGACCAGCACAACATGGTCTGCGGTTTGCAGCAGCTCTTGTTTGCTGACGTAGCGGGCCTTGCACTCGGCCTCAGTGGCGGCGTCCAGGCGGCTGCGGTTGTGGTAGACGACCTGCATGCCAAAGCCCAAAGCGCCGCGACGTGCAATGCCCTGGCCGATGCGGCCCATGCCGATGATGCCCAGCGTGGAGCCGTGGACCTCGGCACCGGAGAACATGTCGTAGCGCCAGTGCTTCCATTGGCCGGCACGCAAGAAATGCTCGCTTTCTGTCACGCGGCGCGCGGTGGCCATCATCAGCGCAAAGCCGAAGTCGGCCGTGGTTTCAGTCAGCACGTCGGGCGCGTTGCTGGCCAGCACGCCGGCGGCACTCATCGCGTCCAGGTCGAAGTTGTTGTAGCCCACGGCCATGTTGGCGCAGATTTTCAGGCCGGGGCATTGGGCCAGCAGGGCCGCATCGATGGCGACCGAGCCCGTCGTAAACGCACCGGCCTTGCCTTGCAAGTGCTCGACCAGCTGCGTGGGGCTCCAGTTTTCATCGGTCTGGTTGGACTCAACATCAAAGTGCTCAGCGAGACGGTCAATGACCTCGGGGAAGATGGCTCGGGCGACCAGCACGCGCTGGCGGGAGGCAGGCTTATGTGCAGCAGTCATGGCGTTGTGGGGCTCCTATTCCACCCAAGTCGTGAAGTCTTGCACCGGAACGCGGGGGGTGTGGAAGGTGTTGACTACGGCAGATTCATCGGCATAGCCCAGTGCCATGCCACACACCAGCATCTCGTGTGGACCCGCTCCGATGTGGGGCAGGATGATCTTGGCAAAACCATTCCAGGCAGCCTGCGGGCAGGTGTGAAGGCCGTGGCCCCTCGCAGCCACCATGATGTTTTGCAGGAAAGCCCCGTAGTCCACCAGTGAGCCGCGACCCAGCACACGGTCCACGGTAAACATCAGGCCCACGGGCGCATCGAAGAATTTGAAATTGCGCTGGTGCTGGGCGTGCATCTTGTCCCTGTCAGCCTTGCCAATGCCCAGCAGGCCATACAAGCCCCAGCCATTCTCTCGACGCCGGTCAATGTAGGGGCTGACCCATTTCTGCGGGTAGTAGTCGTACTCTTCCACGTACCCAGCGGCCAATTCAGGGTTGGCACTGATGGCATCGTGCGCCGCACAGACTTCTTGCACCAGTTGGGCCTGCTTCGTGCCCTGGAGCACGTAGACCCGCCAGGGCTGGCAATTGGTGCCCGACGGCGCACGGCTGGCAACCTGCAAGATGTGTTGTACGGTGGCGCGATCCACCGGCTGGTTGATGAATGCGCGCGCGGACATCCGTGAAGTGATGGCTGCGTCCACAGCAGCAGAAGATTCTGTCATTGCAAGGCCTCCAGAACAGTTTTCAATTGGGGTGGAAGGGGTACGGGGCGACGGGTCTCTTTGTCGACGTAGACGTGCACAAAATGCCCCTTGGCGGCAGTGGTGTCGAGCTCTCCAAAGATACCCACTTCATAGCGCACGCTTGACGTGCCCAGATGGGCCACCCGAATGCCTACTTGCACGGTCTGCGGAAAGGCCAGCGGCGCAAAGTAATTGCAATGGGTTTCTATCACGAGGCCAATGGTGTCGCCCGAGTGGATGTCCAGTGCGCCGTGCTCGATCAGGTGGGCGTTGACGGCGGTGTCAAACCAGCTGTAGTACACAACGTTGTTGACATGCCCGTAGGCGTCGTTATCCATCCAACGGGTGGTGACCGGCCGGAACGCCTTGTAGGCATTGCGGGTTTCGGGAGCAGCTTTGGAAGTCGGCTTAGAGGAGGGATTGGAAATCGGCATGGCTTGATTCTGCCAGTCTGTTACCTGTGCGGGTTGTCGGTCGGGTGACAGCGCTAAAGACCCCATGCAATCCCGGCAACCGACAATTGAGAACGGCGGTTTTTAGAAAAATTGTTCTAAATTGTTGCGACGCAGCAAAAAGAGCTTGCAGAAACGGTGCCGGTATCTATAATCCGTCCTATGCTGCACTGCAACATAGTGGGCCATCGTGGCAGTTACGGAGCAGATAGCAAATTTCTACCTTAACTCTCGGAGATATGAACATGATGACTGTTGAACAACTGATGGCTTCCCACAAATCTAATATGGAAACCCTGTTTGGTCTGACCAGCAAGGCTTTTGAAGGTGTCGAAAAGATCGTTGAACTGAACCTGACTGCCTCCAAGGCTGCTTTGGCCGAAGCCAATACCCACACCCAGTCCATGCTGAGCGTGAAAGACGCGCAAGAACTGCTGGCTTTGCAGTCCGGCCTGTTCCAGCCTTTGGCTGAAAAGACTGCTGCTTACAGCCGTCATCTGTATGACATCGCTACCGGCACAACTGCTGAGTTCGGCAAGAATTTCGAAGGCCAAGCTGCCGAAGCGCAGAAGAAATTCATGGGCCTCGTTGACAGCGCCGCCAAGAACGCACCAGCAGGTTCTGAATCTGCAGTTGCGATCATGAAAAGCTCAGTTGCGGCCGCCACCAACGCACTGGAATCCGTGCAAAAAGCCGTCAAGCAAGCCACTGAAATGGCAGAAGCCAACTTCAATGCCGTGGCCGCCACTGCGACCAATGCTACGAAGCAAGCGACTGCCAAAAAGCGTTAATCACTGGCGGGGGCGACATCCACCCGTTTTGGAGCGCCTTCTCTAGCGGTCAAGGGAAAACCCTGACATAATTAAATTAATTCGGAATCACTCTGTGGTTCCACCAGTTGTCTCCTCGGGTCCTTTCGAAACCTTCAGGTTCAGGGATCCCTTCAAGGCCTCGTTGCAAGACGGGGCCTTTTTTTTGGCGCTACGCCCCTCGCATAACGACTTTCAGTTCAGTGCGTTTTGGCTGCAATAGCTGCGCGCAATTGTGGCATCGCTTGCAACATGGCTTGGCGTCCGGCCTCAATCGATTTCTTGCGTGACCCAAAGTCTGCACTGGAGACACCGAGCAAAGCGGGCTTGATCACCACATCCGCTTCCTTCAACTCGAAGTAATTGATGCTCTTGCTCATGATGGAAAAGGTCTGCAGCAATACATCCATGGTGCCGCCGGCCAGGTTCCCCTCTGGCGGACTGGAGATGTCTACCGCAATCACCAACTCCGCGCCCATCTGCCGTGCGGCCCGCACCGGCACGGGCGATACCAGGCCACCGTCCACATATTCATGCCCCGATATGCTCACCGGCAAAAACACCGCAGGGACTGCACTGGACGCCCGAACCGCGGTGCCAGTATCACCGCGCTGAAACAACATGCCCTGACCGGTGTTGAGATCCGTTGCAACAATGCCCAGCGGCAGTACCATGTTCTCGATAAGCCGCGACCCCACTTGACCATTCACATAGCGCGCCAGTGCATCGCCGCGCAGCATGCCGCGGTTGAACAGAGGAAGTGCCCAATCCGCAATGGTGGCCTCCTCCATGGTTTCTGCCGCATGCTGCAATTGCTTACCGGTTTTGCCACTGGCATAGAAGGCAGCTACCAGGCTACCGGCGGACGTGCCAGACACCATGGAGGGACGAATACCGGCCTCCTCCAGCACCTGAATCACACCAACATGGGCAAAACCACGGGCAGCCCCACCGCCCAGCGCCAAGCCAATGCGGGGCGGTATCTTTGGAATTACGACAACGGGTGGTGGTATGCCGACGGTAGGAACCGCTGGTGCCGGAGGTCCTGTATTGGACAACGTGCCACAGCCAAGTAGCAAAAGGCTGATGACGAGCGGGAGCAAATGTTTCATGCGGGAAAACGGAGATTCAATATCGATAGGGGAATTGCGTGCCATGGCCCGGCACAGTACAGTCCGGCATATAAACGGCGAAGGGCCCAGTCCGAGAGGAACTGGGCCCTGACTGCCATGGCAGTGTAGGTGAATCTGCTTAGCCTGCAGTAGCCTCTTCAGGCTTGGACTTACCCTTTTTCTCTGGCAA
>JANXVI010000450.1 GCA_025351745.1 Rhodoferax sp. | reverse complement strand
TGGTAGTTCTCCAGCACCGCCACCAGCGTGCGGCCCACGGCCAGGCCGGAGCCGTTTAGCGTGTGCAGCAACTCGTTCTTGCCCTGGGCGTTTTTGTAGCGCGATTGCATGCGGCGGGCCTGGAAATCGCCCATATTGCTGACCGAGCTGATTTCGCGGTAGGTGTTCTGCGCAGGCAGCCAAACTTCAAGGTCACACGTCTTGGCGGCGCCAAAGCCCATGTCGCCGGTGCACAGGCTCATGACGCGGTAGGGCAGCCCCAGCTTTTGCAACACGGCTTCAGCGTGGCCCACCATGGCGTCCAGCGCTTCATAACTCTTCTCGGGGTGCACGATCTGCACCATCTCCACCTTGTCGAACTGGTGCTGGCGGATCAGGCCGCGTGTATCGCGCCCGGCGCTGCCGGCTTCGGAGCGGAAGCATGGCGTGTGTGCGGTCAGCTTGATCGGCAAATCGGCCTCGGCCACGACCGTGTCGCGCACGAAATTGGTCAGCGGCACTTCGCTGGTGGGAATCAGGTATAGCGCCGTATGGTCGGGCTGGGCCTCGCCCTCCTGGCCGCCCTTCTTGGCGGCAAACAGGTCGCCCTCAAACTTGGGCAACTGGCCCGTGCCCTTCAGCGATTCGCCGTTGACGGCGTACGGTACATAACACTCGATATAGCCATGCTCTTGCGTCTGCAGGTCCATCATGAACTGGCTCAGCGCGCGGTGCATTCGGGCGACCGGCCCCTTCATGACGGTGAAGCGCGAACCGGACAGCTTGACGCCCATCTCGAAGTCCAAGCCGAGCGGCGTGCCGATGTCCACGTGGTCCTTGATCTCGAAATCCATGGCCTTCGGAACACCCCAGCGGCGCACTTCGACATTGCCATGTTCGTCCTCGCCCACGGGCACCGATTCGTGCGGCAGATTGGGCACGGCCAGCAGCAGTGTTTGCATCTCGGCCTGGATGACGTCCAGCCGCGCGACGGACGATTCCAGCTCGGTCTTCAGGCCCGCCACTTCGGCCATGACGGCGTCCACCTCGGCCGGCGTGCCCTTTGCCTTCAACATGCCGATCTGCTTAGACAAGGTGTTGCGCTTGCTCTGCAGTTCTTCGGTGCGGATCTGGATGGTCTTGCGCTCGGCCTCCAGCGCCTTGAAGGCATCTACATCCAAGAAGGCTTGTGGGCTCTTGCGCGTTTGCAGGCGCGCGACGACCGAATCCAGGTCTTTGCGCAGCAGGTTGATGTCTAACATGGTTTTACCTTCTCGTTCAATCAGTTGGGGACAGAGCGCGTTCGCGTTGCGAAACGCGGCCTTTCCCACTATGCCTTTAAGTTAAATCGAGCGCTAGCCCTCGAATACATTGCGTGACACGCTATGTAAAATATAGCACCTTGCCGGAAGCTCAGACATCCATGCGCAAACCCTTGGGCAGCGGGAACTTGGTCGTCTCTTCAATGCCGTCCATCTTGCGCACCGACACGGCGCCCAAGGCGCGGATGCGGTCGATGACCTCGCACACCAGGATCTCTGGGGCGGACGCACCAGCGGTCAGGCCCACGCAACTCTTGCCTTCAAACCAGTCGGTCTGCAACTCTGCTGCGCTATCCACCATGTAGCTTTCGACACCCAGCTTGCGCGCCAGTTCAGCCAGGCGGTTGCTGTTGGAGCTCGTGGGGCTGCCGACCACGATCATGATGTCCACCTGTGGCGACATGATCTTGATCGCGTCCTGCCGGTTTTGCGTGGCGTAGCAAATGTCCTGCTGCTTGGGCGACTGCACATGGGGGAAGCGCGCCTTCACTGCCGCCGCGATCTCGGCCGCATCGTCGACGCTGAGCGTGGTTTGCGTGACGACGGCGAGCTTCGCCGTTTGCCGTGGCTGTATGCGCGCGACGTCGGTTACGTCTTCCACGAGGTGGATGCTGCCGTCGTCGAGCTGACCGACGGTGCCCTCCACCTCGGGGTGGCCCTTGTGTCCGATCATGATGAACTCGAAGCCCTCTTTGTGCAGCTTCGCCACTTCCACGTGCACCTTGCTGACCAGCGGGCAGGTCGCATCAAAAATCTGGAAACCGCGGGCCTGCGCCTCCATCTGGATCGCCCTGGACACACCGTGTGCGGAGAAAACCAATGTGGCCCCGGCCGGCACGTCATCCAACTCTTCGATGAAGATCGCGCCCTTTTCCTTGAGGTCGTTGACTACAAACGTGTTGTGCACGATCTCGTGGCGCACGTAGATGGGTCGGCCGAACTTTTGCAGGGCCCGCTCCACGATCTCGATGGCGCGGTCGACACCAGCGCAAAAGCCGCGCGGTTCAGCCAGCAAAATTTCAGAAGGTTGCGCAGACAGGCCGCCCTTAGTCGCAACAGCCCCCTCGGGGGGCAGCTCAGTCCGCGGCGCGACAAGCGTGGGGGTCATGCTCTTCATAGGATTCCAATCAATTGCACTTCAAAGGTCACCGGCTGCCCCGCTAGCGGGTGGTTGAAGTCGAACTGCACACCCTTGCCTTCCGCCACCTGCAACACCACGCCAGCAAACTGGCCCTGGCCGTCTGGCGTGGGGAACTGCACCACATCACCCGGTGCATATTGCTCGTTGGGGTCGCCCAGGGACTTGAGTTCCTTGCTGGACAGCCACTGCTGCATGTCCGGGTTGCGCTCGCCAAACGCGGCCCCGGCGGGCAGGTCAAACGTGCGGCGTGAGCCCTCCTCCATGCCGATCAGGCAGGCCTCGACGGCCGGAGACAGCTCACCGGTGCCCAGCGTCAGCGTGGCGGGCGATCCGCCAAAGGTGTTGATCACATCCCCGGCGGGTCCGCTCAGGCGGTAATGCAGGGTCAGGAAGGAGCCAGGTTCAACGCAAACAGGCGTGTGAGTCATAAAAGTTCCAGTTTACAAGGCCCTATTGTAGAAAGCCGGCCATACCCATCGGCCCAAGCCAGCATTTGTGCATCGCTCTAATGAGCTTTAGCAATGTCGTACAATGCGTCGAAATTATTAAACGGATAGTCTAAAGATCGGACACATGGCAAACACCGAGATCACGCTGGAAGACGTGCTGCTGAGCTTCAGGTCCTGTGCGCCGGTCTTCAATGCGTTGGGCGACAAGTACCGGCAGGACATCGTGATGTTGTTGGCGCAGGACGAACGCTTGAACGTGAACCAGATTGCCGAGCGTATGCCGCTGTCCCGCCCCGCCATTTCGCACCACCTCAAGGTGTTGCTGCAGGCAGATCTGATCACGCTGGAGCGTGTGTCGCGCGAGAACTTTTACAGCCTGACGCTGGATACGGCCTTGGCCGACCTGCGCAAGCTGGTAGAGCAAGCCGAGGTGTCCTGCACATAGGACGCACCGGGCTTAAACCCAGAAGGCACTTCGGTGCCATTTTTTGAAACCAATCCGTCCATAGGATTAAACCAGTAAGAGAATCGATATGACCCACACGACCACCAAAACCGCCCTCATCACCGGGGCCTCATCCGGCATCGGCAAAGCACTGGCCGAAAACTTTGCAAAGGATGGCTACAACTTGGTGCTGGCCGCACGCGGCATCGCAAAAATGCAGACATTGGCCGACGATCTGCAAAGGCGCTATAAGATCAGCGCCACGGTCATCGGCGCAGACCTGGAGACCAAAGACGGTGCAACCAAACTCCATGCCGACATCAAGGCGCGCAACATCACCATCAGCGCGTTGGCCAACAACGCCGGATACGGCAGCTTTGGTGAATTCAAGGACTCTGCCCTGCCCACCGAACTGGCCATGATGCAACTGAACATGAACACGGTGGTGGTGCTGACCAAGCTGTTCATGCCCGACCTGATCGCCACGCGGGGCAAGATTCTCAACACAGCCTCTACCGCCGCCTTTCAGCCGGGTCCATACATGGCGGTCTACTACGCCACCAAGGCTTTTGTGCTGAGTTTTTCCGAGGCGATTGCTGCGGAGCTTGAGGGCACCGGTGTGACGGTGACTGCCTTGTGCCCTGGCCCGACGGCGTCCGGCTTTCAGGACAAAGCCGATATGCACGCTTCCGCCTTGGTCAAGGGCAAAAAACTACCATCGTCTGAAGACGTCGCAGCCGCAGGCTACCGGGCCATGCAAAACGGCCAACGCGTGTTCGTTCCGGGTTTCATGAACTGGGTCATGGCACAAAGCGTGCGGTTTACACCCCGCAACATGGTGACTGCAATGGTCAAGCAGATGTCGAAGCCCACAGCCGCATAAATCGGTCCTATTGCGCCACCACCCCAACACCACAGGACAAACCATGACGACCCTCCGCAATAGCGCCATTGCGCTGCTGATTCTTGCCATTGCATTTTTTGCCACGCTCTACAGCCGTTATGGCGGCGGCAAGCCCTACCAAGATTTGTCTACCGCACCGCTCATTGACAAATCCCAACTGGAAGTCGTGTTGGCGTATCCGGAAAACATCGGCAACGTCGCGGTTGCGCCGGATGGCCGGGTGTTCTTCACGGTACACCCGGAGTCCCGCCCCACGGGCACCAAGCTGCTGGAGTTTGACAAGGGCAAATTTCGCGCCTTCCCCAGTGACGCCGCACAGAGCGAATTGTTTGACGCGGTGATGGGTGTGAAGATTGATGCCCAAGGCCGCCTGTGGACGCTGGACCACGGCCAGCACGGTTCTGGCAAAACCCGCCTGATGGCCTTTGACATCCGCACCGGCAAGACCACGTTCGACTACGTGTTCCCCAAGGACGTAGCACCACTGGGCTCCTTTCTGCAGGACCTGAATGTCGATGCCAAGGGGGAAAGGGTCTACATCGCAGACGTCAGCTTCTGGCGCAAGCAACCGGGTCTGGTGGTGGTGAACACGCAAACCCAACAGTCCTGGCGCGCGTTGACCGGCGACCCCAGCGTGCGTCCGCAGGACTGGATTGTGCGCAACCCGACCAAGGACATGGTGTTCTTGGGCGGCATCCTGGCGCTCAAACCTGGGGTGGACGGTATTGCCCTTTCCAGGGACGGCAAACAACTGTTCTACGCCGCCATGACCCACAACACGCTGTATTCCATCCCCGTGGACGCCATTGACACCCCAGAAAAAGCCGCCACTGCAGCCCAGGCGATCAAAGCGATTGGACGCAAACCGCTTAACGACGGACTGGCAACGGACGACCAGGGCAACATCCTCATCACCGATGTAGAACACGGTGGCGTGGCCCGCATGGCACCCGACGGAAAACTGACGACCCTGATACGCGACGACGCGCGCATTCGATGGGCCGACGCCTTGAGTTTTGGACCAGATGGCTACCTGTACATTGCGGACAGCGCCATTCCCGACCAGATGTTGCAAAGCAAGGCCCACATGCAAAGCAAGGCGCCGTATTACATCTACCGCTTCAAGCCCGGCATCGCAGGAGCCCCAGGCCAGTGAAGTGCTGTGGATGTCACTACACTTGGTGATTCCATGCCCCTCAAAGACCTGCCCCCCGACGCCCGACCGCGTGAAAAGCTGCTGGCGCGCGGCCCCGGCGCCTTAAGCGATGCCGAGTTGCTGGCATTGCTGCTGCGCACCGGTATCAAGGGCAAGGGCGTGCTGCAGATGGCGGATGAGCTGCTGCACCTCAAAAATGATAGCGGCACACGCAATGGCGACGAGGGCTTCGACGGTATTTCAGGACTACTGCATGCCACGGCAGACGATTTGAAGCGGGTCAAGGGTCTGGGTCCTGCCAAGCGTGCCGAGCTGGTCGCCGTGCTGGAGCTGGCCCGCCGGGCCATGGCCCAGCAGCTCAAGGAACGCACGGTGTTTGCGGACCCCGACACCATCAAACACTACCTGAAACTGCACCTGGCGGCCCGCAACTACGAGGTGTTTGCCGTGGTCTTTCTGGATGCGCAGAACCGGCTTTTGGCCATGGAGGAGATGTTTAGGGGCACGCTAACGCAAACATCAGTTTACCCGCGTGAGGTGGCAGTCCGTGCCTTGCACCACCAGGCCAGCGCCGTTGTGCTGGCGCACAACCACCCCAGTGGCACCGTGCAGCCCTCGCGTGCCGATGAAGCCTTGACGCAGACGCTGAAAGCCGCATTGGCTTTGCTCGATGTGCGCGTGCTCGACCACATCATCGTGGGGCCGGGCCAGGCCTTGTCGATGGCGGAAAAGGGCCTGCTGTGACCGCCAGCAAGCCGCCAGCAGCTGCCGCCAAGGCCGCCAAACCCTTCAAAGTGGGTTCACTAGCTGAATTAGAGCAGGTCAAGAAAGAAATCGCTGCTCAAGCCGAACGCGAAGCCAAAGCTGCCGCGCAAAAGGCACTGGAGGCCAAGCGTGCCCGCGAACACCGAAGCCTGTTCCAGGCGGCGGTGGGCAAGGTGCAGCGCCTGCCCGAGCCCAAGACTGTCAACCTCAAACCTGCGCCGCCGCCCCCCACCCCTGTGCAGCACCTGCTGGACGAAGCGGCGGCCTATACCGAGTCCATCAGCGATGAAGTGGACATCACCACGCTGCTGGAGACCGATGAGCGACTGAGCTTCAGACGCCCCGGTGTGGGGCCAGACGTGACCTACAAGCTGCGCCGCGGCAAATGGAGCATCCAGCGCCAGATCGACCTGCATGGCCTGCGCACCGAAGACGCGCGCGAAGCGCTGGGGGCCTTCATCCGCGAGGCGCACAAACACGGCATACGCTGCGTGCGCGTGGTCACCGGCAAGGGCTTGGGTTCGCCCGGCAAGGCGCCGGTGCTGAAAGATAAAGTGCACCGCTGGCTGGTCCAGCGGGCCGAAATTGTGGCTTTTGTACAAGCACCACCTGCACACGGTGGTGCCGGCGCTTTGGTGGTACTGTTGCAGCCATTGCGCGCACCGTGACCCGGCGAGGGATGAGTGGGTCAATACCCACACCGCCGTGCCGCCGTTAACCGTTAGCGGCTTCTACGGCTTCTACGGCTTTTGAACCGCAATGCAGGTACAGGCTGGCAGTGCAGTGGCCAGTGCGTCGGCCTCGCGCACCACAGTGCACACACCGTTGTTGAGCGTTAACCTAAAACTGTCGGGCACGCCCAGCATGCGTCCGTTAGCGGGTTGGCCCGCAGCGTCCAGGACGGATGGCGACGGAACAATGGTCAGCCGGTCTTCCGTGGCAAACGCTGCCCGGGTGAGAACAGTACGGCTGCCGCCTGGGCGCTGAATGGCGTTTTGCAGTTGGTCTATGCACTGCGCTTGGGTCTTATCGGCCACCATGCGGGCTGGCACCGGTACTGACGGATAGCTTTGGCAAGCGGCCAGTAACAGCACGCTGGCTGCAGCTGCGCACACTGGCGCGCGATGCCATGCAAACATCATGGCTGCACCTTGGAGTTACGCAGCAGGCGAACTGCCTCTAACGGACTGCGGTCAAGGGTGTAGCTACCGTCTTGCGACATTCCCTGGGCGATGCTCTTGTCGGAGCCCGATTTTGGAACAGGGCAGGCGCCTGTCCGCATAAAGGTCAGAGCACCACCGAGCATCAATTCAGCAGGATCACCGCGTTGGTGGGTGAGATCGTCTGCAACAGGGCAACTGGGTGCGAAACCATCGGCATAGTCGCCATAGCCCAGCGCGTTGACTCCCTTGAATTGCATCGCCGCATAAGAGGTTCCGCAATTGTCTTTGTAGGAAAAACCGTAAGGCTTGCCGCACGTTGTACTACCGATACGCACGACTTGCACGAATGGCGACAGGCTGTTGATGACGGATTCACTCGCAGAGCACGTGCTGCCCGACGTCAAAACAAACACCCGTTTCAGGCGCAACTGGGGCAGAGATTGGCCAGGAGCCAACGAGAACCCCTGTGTCGTCTGGTGAAACGTATCGGTCTTATTGCAGAAAGACTGGTTGTTCTTGTCATTGCAGGTCAACTTCTCAAACGTCTTCCCAGCCAAAGTAGTGTCGCCAATCATCCAGGCCAGTTCATTGGAGAGGTCCAAATAGCCGCCGCCGTTGTAACGCAGGTCGACCACCAGCTCATTCACACCGGCGTTCTTGAACAGTATGACTGCATCGACCAGCTGCTTTTCTGCACTGACAATGCTGAACGAGTTGAGGACCAAATAGCCGACGGTGTTGCCGCCGTCCGCGATCACAGTGGACTGTGCCACCGGTGTGACGGTGATATTTTGAGAAGACGTGATCGTGACGATCCGTGGCACCGTTGCGTTCGCGGCCAGCAATCCAAAACTGGTTGTTTTACTTGCCACGGTGGGCGACAGGCCCGAATTGAGTGTGTCAATGCCCGCGCTCGTCGTGTCGTTGATGTCTACACCATCAACCGACGTGATGGTGTCTCCACGCATCACGCCACCCAATTGGGCGGGAGATCCCTGTTCAACATACAGAACCCGCAAGATGCGGGGCACCGTGCTGCTGATGGTAGAACGACGAAATCCATAGCCGGACGAAATGCCCGCTTGCAGATTGACCAGATCTGCCGTCGGCACCGTAAAGCTGAACTGATCGACCAACTTGCCAGAAGCTGTCGTTTTCTTGGTCTTCAGAGCCTGAAAGTATGCGTCCAACGTTCGCAAGACGCTATTGCCATTGCTTGCCAACGTGAAATTGGCTGCATTGACGACGGGTATGTCTTTGTACCAAAGGTAGGTCTCGTCCATAAAGGATCGCACCCAAGACTTCTCCGTATCAATGGAACCCTTGGTGTCGGTCGTCCCCGCGCGCGGAGCAACGCATTGCTGCGCCAGTGATGTAGAAGAGGCTAACACCAAGGTGCCTGGGTCAACAGGAACGGGTATTACAGGAACGGGGGCTTCAGCAACGGACGATGTCGCCCCACCGCCACCGCCGCCACCGCCGCACGCGACGAGTAGGCCAATAAACGGTACAACAGCAAATATTTTCAATGACATCATTTTTTTGCAGCGCATGCAGGAAGAGGCCCTATGCATAGTACGCGCCGCCAAGTGGGTAATACCAGGATTCTACTGTCGGCGAACATCGACCAGTTGCAACATGATCCATCCATCGATCGAACAGCATCATTGACGCATAGCGACAGAATCTAGGTGGGGGCCTACCGCGGTTTTGGTGGCGCTTCCAAATTTTTTGGACACGCACCCAATCTCAATAATAGTACCGCAACAGGAACTGCATCACGCGCTCCTGCTGCAAGGCGCCGTACTCGCTGGCCTGGCCGCCCCGGTTGTGCTGCCACTGCACCGCAAGGTCGGCATGGCCCCAGTGGTAGCGGGCCTCCACCCATGCCAACTGGCTACGGTCGTCCAGGTTATAGCGCAGCAGGGCATTGACATCGACCTGGCTGGTGAAGGCGTCTTGCCAACTGGCATACACAAATACGGATTGCTGGGTGGGCAGGTCCAACGCGTTCTGCACCCAAGCACGGTACTGGGCGTAGGCTGGGGGTGCGCGTTTGCCCAGGGCGTCCCAACCCTCCGGCGGCGGCGCAGCGCCGTTGTAGTTGTATTCCGCCGTTATCGATAGCTTGCTATCGGTGGTGTAGGTCAAACCCGTTGCCAGCCGAGACCGAAAGGCCGTGTCATCACCGGTCCGCAGCGCCAGCGCCATTTGCGAGGCACTGCGCCCGCCAGACCACTCTACGTATGCGACCGTAGCCTGGCCCAGCACACCCGTCAGGTTGAAGCCTAGCTGGGCTGGCTGCTGGTCTACTCCATAGAGCAACCATTGTGGGGTGATGCCATCGCCCAACGTGTGACTCACAGCGAGCAGCCACCGGTCCTGGCGGTTGGTAGCACCCAGGTCGAGGCTGAAAGAAGCGTCCGTGGCCTGATCGGCCAAATGGGGGGACAGTATGGCCGTCAACGCGCCCTCATTCCACAGCGTTTGCCCGCGCAGCATCACGCTGCCCTGGCGGTTTTTCTTCAAGCTGGCCGGATCGATGGCAATGATGGAGCGGTTGGCGCCCGCACGAAAGTAGTCGGTAGGGTTGTAGCCCGACGCCACACCGTAGCGGGCATTGATGCGCCCAAGGTCCCATGCGATCTCAGGCGCGGGCTGCCAACTCAGGTAGGCTTCTTTCAGCGTGTTGGTGGTGCGCCCATCGTCAAAGCGGCGCGTCCAGCGCTGGTCCAACTGGTTGGACAACACACCACGCCAATGGTCGGCTATCTTGGTGTCGACTTGCAGATCCATCGACAGGCGTTGGGTGGACACACTGCCAAGGTCATAGCGCTGGCTGGCCTCTCCCACCGCCGCTTCGACGGACCATTGCCAATCGCGAGCTTTGGCCTGGGTCGTTGTCGTCTGGTCGGCCAGCAGCAGTGCGGAATCATCTGCATCCGCCAGCGGCTGCGCCATCACTGGCGCCGCCGCTAGCAACACCCACAGCAGGCGCCATTGGATGGCTGCAGACATTGTCATTCGGGCTTGAACCGCGGCAAATAGTCGCGCTGCAACCAGGCGTCTGGCACGTCGCGCCAAGCCCAATCGGCGTACCGCATGACGGTAACCCAGCTCGGGTCCAGGCCGTCGATAATCACGGTCTCTGTCGGTCGGTCTGCGCCCAATTGCCTTTCGATCTTGCGGTAATACGCGGTCTTCAACAATCGATCGCTCTCGGAGTAATACTTGCCTTTGACGGGCTGGTTGGTGGTGGTGTCGATCCACAGTTCAATGCGGTGGTAGGTCACATCGGGTGAACTGGCCGCCAGCGCCAGCCGGTAGCAGTTTCGGGTCTTGCGATCGCCGTCCTGAATATCTTCCTGGGCTGCCAACTTGGCCTGGTAGTCCAAGGCGAGGTTGACGGTGACCACGTCGCCATTGGCCGCCTGGCCCAGCAGGCGCTGCTGCGGCGACATGCGGATGCTGGCCTTGCTGGACGGGTCGTAAAACCACAGGTCGTTACCACTTTTGAGCATCAGCTTGTTGGCATCACGCACCGGTGCCACAAAGCGCACCAAATTGCGAAACTGCCCGCCGCTGGCCTCGGCCTTGGCATAGATGGCCAGGCTCATCGTTGCGGTCTCTTTGCCGTTGCGGTATTCCACCAGATGGGTGGTCAGGCCAAACGGTTTGGCCGGGTTGCGCACGGCGTCACTGGCGGCCAGGATGTCTTGTGCATTGGGCGTGGCGGCACCCGCGAGGCGAGGCACCATGGCAACCAAGCCTAACAACAGCAGCAGGCCGAAGGCACTATTTTTCAGTTTCAACATGTTCATTCTTTCAGACATGCCGCAAGGCATCCACAATCGCCAGCCTGGAGGCCCTATTGGCAGGCCACCAGGCGGACACAATGGCCACCGCCACCAGGCCGATAGCGCTTCCAATCATCAGCGGTGCATTGCCCCAGACCCGAACCTTTAAAGGATAGGCATACACATAGCCCGGAGGCGTCCAGGTGAAGCCACTGTGGTTGATGAGGCTGGCCAGCCCCAAGGCCACACACAGCCCCAACAAGGCACCCACGCTGCCCAACAACATGCCCTCCACCATGAACAGGCGGCGAATGCCACCCCGGCGCAAACCGATGGCGCGCAGTGTGCCGATTTCGACCGTGCGTTCGACAACAGCCATGCTCATCGTATTCCCCACCGTGAACAACACGATGACACCGATCAGCGTGGCAATGAAGCCAAACACTGAATCAAAAAACTGTATGGTTTGCCCATAGATGGGCGCCAAGGTTTGAAAGTCTTGCACCTCCAATTGCGCGTCCTTCCATTGCGTCGTCAACAACTCCTGCAGCCGCGCCTTGGCCAGCGGTATCTGGTTGGTGTGCTGCAACTGCAACTGAATGGCGGTCACCTGTGGCGCCACGCCACCAAAGATCAACTTTTGCGCCTGCGCCAGATGCATCTCCATAAACACATCGTCCAATTCTTTCAGGCCGTAGTTCTCTGCTTTCACCACGGTCAGGCCAGCCACGTTGGGCACGCCGTGGTCATTGGCTGCCAGTATCTCGATCTGGGTGGCACTGCTGGTGGTGGACGCAGGCACCTCCAACGCCGACAGGGCGGCGATATCGTCGGGTGCATTCTTTGCACCGACCTTGCTGTCGGCTTTGGGTAGAGTCCGACAGTTCGCCACGTTCAACGGGCCGCACAATTGCAGCAGCCGCGCCACACCCGTGCCAATGACGGCGGAATCGGGCGCCGTGCCCGTCAGCGCCAAAGGGCGCGCGTAGCTCAAGCTGCCGTAGTCATTCCATTCCCGCATGCGGTTTTGCTCGTCCACCACCACGCCCTGTGCCAGCACCGTTTTGGAGACCCCGGCAGCGAAGTTGCCCGCAATGCCCCCCAAGTTCAACTTGGGCGTAACAACCGTCAGCATGGGCCGCAACACCGTGTCGGCCTTAACCTGGTCAATGATGCGCTGGTAGTCGGCAATGCCATACGCCGCAGGGTTGCCGCTGCCATACAAAAAATAGTCCTGGCGTTGGATCTGCAAATGCCCCACCACCTGCACATAGCCTGTTTGCATGGCCAGAATGGAACTGCTGCTGTAACCACCAAACAGCAATGTGGCGGTCAAGCCTATCACCATAGCCAGCAAAGTGGTCAGCGAGCGGCGACGGTTGCGCAACAGATTGCGCAAGGCCAGTAAAAAGGTCTTCACGCCGCCACTCCCCCATGCTCAGTGCGGCGTTCCACGGCCGTGATGCGGCCGTCGCGCAAATACACAGTGTCGTCAGCCTCGGCCTGCACCATCGGGTCATGCGAGGAAAACACGAAGGCCACATGCTGCTCGCGCTGCATCTTGCGCATCAACTCGATGATGGCCGCGCCGGTATGGCTATCGAGATTGGCCGTGGGTTCATCGGCTAACACCAGCTTGGGCGCGGGTGCCAGGGCGCGTGCAATCGCCACGCGCTGGCGCTGCCCGCCAGAGAGCTGGCCGGGGCGGTTGCGTGCCTTGTCGGCCAGCCCCACCGCATCCAACAAGGCCAGCACGCGCTGGCGGCGCAGGGCCTCTTGCATGCCCGTTAACAGTAGCGGGTATTCCACGTTCTCATAGGCGGTCAGTACCGGCAGCAAGTTGAAGTTCTGAAAGATGAAACCCAGGTGGCGGGCCCGAAAGTCTGACAAGGCGTCATCCGACATCTGCTGCACGTGCTGGCCCGCTACGATGACTTCGCCCTGGTCGGGTCGGTCGATGCAGCCGATGAGGTTGAGCAAGGTCGTCTTGCCGCTGCCCGATGGGCCTGAGATCACGGTAAAGCAGTTGTCGCGGATCTCGAGGTTGATGTCGGACAGCGCCGGCACGCCCACGGAATCGAGCTGGTAGATCTTGTTGACCTGTTGGAGGATGACTGGATGCATAGTGGCCACAGTGTCGCCGCTTGTTCGACGTCGGTATTGAACGATTGCGACATGGACGGGTTGCATCCTGCAACTGCACCACTCCACGCTAAACTTCAGCCATGTTTGACACCCCCATCGCTGCCGAGCCTGGCCATCCGTCGGCCCTCACTGGCTTGGAGGGCGCTGCGGCCACCCATGCAGCTTTGTTGGCCCCACGGCTGTCGCTGTCCTCTTGCGTTCGCAGCTACCTGGTGCGCAGCACCTTGGGCGTGGAGCTGTCACCTCAGCAGAGGCAAAACCACTTCCCGGCCTCACCATACTGCTGCCTGATGTGGTTGTTGCAAGGCGGATCAAATTGCATTGTGCGCAGTGGGCTGCCAACCTTTGAGGTCCTTCCGCGGCTGTCCTTCATAGGTCCACATACCGGGCCCAGCGTCAGCGCCAACCCGGGGCCGGTGCATTCGTTCATGGTGGTGTTGCTGCCGCAGGCGGCGCAAGCATTAACGGGCATTGACCTGGCGTCTTTGGTTAACCGTGTTGTGCCCATGGATAGCGTGCTGGACGCAGCATGGCTCGCCATGGCGCAAGCCGTGCAGCACGCGACCGACTACGACACCCGCGTGCAATGCATCGAGGCATTTCTGGAGCCGCGCTGGCGGGCAGTGTGTCGCGAGGTGATGCCACTGGCAGAGCGCCAACGCTATTGGGTGGAAAGCTTGGCTATGCGTGCGGCGACATCGGGCATGGGCCGAAGCCTGCGCCAAGTTGAACGCCGCATCAAGGACTGGGCGGGTCTGCCGCTGCGCGATTTGCGTCGGCTCACGCGCTCAGAAGAATCCTTCGTCGAAACCCGGGACACGTTTCTTTCCAACCCAGCCGGTCTCTCCCCCAGCTGGGCCGACGTTGCGGCCGATGGTGGCTATTCCGACCAATCCCATTTGTGCCGCGAAACGAGACGTGTCAGCGGGCTCAGCCCCAATGGGCTTAGACGCGCCGTCGCAGAAGAAGAAAGCTTCTGGGCCTACCGCATTTGGGGTTGACCCTGTATCGGCGACAACGGAGTCTTCGACCGGCTGGTGTGAACTCTCCTGAAGCACCCGGCGTTTTAAGGCCGCGACACTGCGTCTATACCCAGCACACTGGCATCTTTGGCACCATGACCGGCGGCAATTAACTGGTCCATGCGCACAGCAATGGCGGGCAGTGCGGCTAGGGGACGTGCACCCGCGGTCTCCAACATTAGGCGCACGTCTTTGCGGGCCATATCCAGCTCAAAGCTGGCCGCAAAATTGCCCTTGGCCATGTTGACACCGCGCCCCGCAACCATTGCGTTCAGGTCCAACAGACCCAACAGTTTGATGGCGTCTTGCGGGTCTACCTGGTTTGCCTGTGCCATGGTCAGGATGTCCGCCATGACGGCCGAAACACCGATGATCATCGCATTGCCAAACAGTTTGTTGATGGCGGCCAGGTCGGTGCGTTCGCCCATGAACTCCAGGCGCGTGGTCATCGCGGCCAGCGCCGTCTGCATGCGTTCAAACAGGGCTCTCGGCCCGGCCACCATCATGGAACCCTGGGCATTGCGTGCGGCGGCTGGCCCCATAAATACGGGGCAATGCAGGTAGGCAATACCCTGAGCAGCCAGGCGCGCAGCCCGTGCCGTCGTCAATGCGGGCAGCGTCGTGGTGTGGTCGACAATGATGGCATCGGCCGACAGGCCTGGCAGTGCCGAAACAAGGACCGCGTCCACCACGGCATCGTCCTTGAGCACTACGTGGACGCGTGTTGCGCCGCGCACGGCATCAGCTGGGGTGCCAGCAGCCTTGACGCCAAACTGCGCCAGTGCAGCGACCTTCTGCGCCGAACGGTTCCACGCCGTGACCGCATCACCGCGCTTGGCAGCCGCTTCGGCAAATGCGCCGCCTAGAAGACCTGTACCCAAAAATGCAATGTTTGCCATGTTGTCGGTTTCCTTGGTTAAAGCTGATTTCTATGTCTCAGGAGCAAAGCGTATCGCATTGCCACCGGCTTGTTTGGCTTGGTACATAACCGCGTCAGCCGTCTTGAGCAATTCGGACTGGTTGCTTTGCTGACCGGAAAAAAGCACCACACCGATGCTGGCGGTGCAGCGGTGTTCCACCAACGCGTCGGTCAGTCCATCCCGCGTCACGGTAAGCAAGTAGGGTGCGGCCAATAGTGCGCGGATTTTTTCAGCAATGGCCCCGGCCTGCAGCACCGAAATGGCCCTGTCTATATGCAAATCACTGAGCATGACCACGAACTCATCACCACCAAAGCGCGCCACGGTATCCATTTGGCGCACACAACTGCTGAGGCGCGTGGCCACTTCTACCAGCAAGCAATCCCCCACTCCATGGCCCTGGGTGTCATTCAGGGGCTTAAAGTTGTCCAGATCCAGAAACATCAAGGCACAGAAGCAGGCGCTACGTTCAGCCGCAACCATGGTCTGGCCCATGCGGTCGTTGAGCAGCAGGCGGTTGGGCAAATGGGTGAGCGCGTCGTGGAAGGCCATTTCGCGTACCTGGCTTTCCATCAGCTTGCGCTCGGCGATTTCGGACACCAGCGTGCGGGCCGATGCTTGCAGGCCGTCGGTCATAGCATTGAAGGCATGTGCCACCTCGGCCACCTCGCTAGGCCCGCTGACTGCGGCCCGCGCAAGCGGGGCGCCGCCCTGCACCGCCCGCGCCGTCTTCACCAGGGCCACGATCGGTTCGCTGATACGCCGTGCAATGGCCAAGGCAAGAAGCACCAGCGCGGCCAGCGCCAGCAACGCCAAGGCCGCAGTGGCAACGGCGCGCTGCTTGGCAGCGCCATAAATCCCGGGGGCGGGCACACCCACGAAGGCCACCCAACCAACGGCTGGCATCGGCACCACCGAAAAATAGCGTGTGACGCCGTCAATGGCCAGGCTCTCGAACTCGCCATCGCGCAGTTCGACAATCCGCCGGGCAGCCTCGGCGTCGGGGCGGGTGCCAATGACGCCCTCAGGGTCCAGATTGCGCCAGACCATGATGCCGTCATCCTGAAAGAATCCGAAGCGGCTGCCCTGCGGCAAATCGCCGGACGGGATATTGGGGTCAAAAGCCTTGAGGTTAAACGGGAGCTGCACCGAGCCCACCATTTCGTGTTGTGCGTTCCATATAGGGGCCACTAACACCGACACCCACTTGCCGGTGATGGGGCCCAAAAAGGGTTCGCCGACGGTGAAGCGACGGTTCTGCAAAAACTTCTTGAACCAGGGTGTGCTGCCAATATTGACTAGCTTTCCGCCAGGCTGTGGAACCGCCGAGCAGACCACCAGTCCATCCAGGTTGGTGTAAACGGCATTGGCGTAATCGGGATTGAGTGTCAACAAGTCGGCCAATAGGGGGTCGCAGTGCGCGGGGTCGACCGCTTGCACCAGCGGGCGCAGAGCCAGGCGCTCCAGGGTCTGGCTGGCGCTGACAATTTTGCCACCGGTGTTGGTGACCATTGTCTTGGCCAACGTGCGCAACGCGCTCTTGGTGTGGTCGACAGCCTGCTGCATCTGCCCCACGATCTCCAGACCCATAGCGACCACCAATGGAATGGCCAATGCCAACACCAGCAGCAGCAAGTGTGCGCGTATCGACTCGGTTTTCTTCATAGCCTCATGCTTGTAACCACCCATTCGCCATGCTGACCGTCCTTTCTCCGGAGTGCGCGCTAAATTCAGCATAACGCAGCAGCGCAGTTTTTGCCATGGGCCTATCTGACGTTACTGCAAAAGTACCCACATCAAGGTTCTTAAGTCGCAAAACGAGGGGTCATTGATAGAAATGGCTTCTAGCCCTCGTGGAATAGGCGTATATAGCTATCAAAACTATAGCATAGTAGACAGGACTTAGTTCGAAGCCTGGCGCAATGTCTCCACCACCGGACGGTTCAAAACCTCGCGCAGGCCCCACCAACCGGCGGCCAGCGCCAGTACCGCGCCCGCCAGGCCGCCCAGCACGGGCACCCACAACGAGACAGTCCATTCGAACTCGAACACAAAGCGCGCCAGCGCCCAGCCAACAACACCCGCCACGACCGATGCCAGCACGCCCGCAAGCAGACCCACGCCCGCCAGCTCCGCGCGCTGCACCTGGCGCAGCAGGCTGCCTTTGGCGCCCACGGCCCGCATGATCGCGTATTCACGGGCGCGCTCTTCACGTGTGGCCGTCACTGCGGCAAACAGCACCACCAGGCCTGCGGCCAGTGTGAAGCAAAACAAAAACTCCACCGCGCGTATCACCTGGTCCAGCACGCGCTGCACCTGCGCAATGGTGGTGGTCATGTCCACATTGGTCACATTGGGAAATTGGTGCACCAAGGCATTGTCAAAGCCCTTGGTGGCCGGTGCCTTGAAAGCGCCCATGTAAGTAGCCGGCACGTTCTCCAGCTTGCTGACCGGGTAGATCGCGAAGAAATTGGCCCGCATAGAACCCCAGTCGACCTTGCGCAGCGACGTGACTTTGGATTCGCTTTGCAGCCCGCCCATGTCAAAGCGCAGCACGTCGCCCAGTTTGAGCTTGAGGGTGGTGGCAATGCCTTCTTCCATACTGATGACGCCAGGCTCTTCGTCAACCCACTTCCCGGCAGTCACCACATTCTGCTGCGGCAGATGGGCGTTGAATGAGATATTGAATTCACGGTCCACCAGGCGTTTGGCCCGCTCATCGGCAAAGTCATCGAGCGTCACGGTCCGGCCATTCACAGCGATCAGGCGCCCGCGGATCATGGGGTACCAGTCGTAGCGGCTAACACCGGCTCCTTTGAGCATGCTCTGGAAGGCGTCCGACTGGTCCGGCATGACGTTGATGACAAAGCGGTTGGGCGCGTCGGGCGGTGTGGCCTTGCGCCAACTGCCAATCAGGTCGGTGCGCAGCAACACCAAGAGCACCAAGGCCAGCAGGCCGACGGCCAGCGCGCTGACCTGTACGACGGTATAGGCGGGGCGTGCGGATACTTGGCGGGTGGCCAGCACCAACCAGCGCGGGGCCGTGGTCTCATTGACGCTGCGGCGCAGAACTTTGACCGCCAACCAGCTCAGCGCCGCAAACACCAGCACCGCGCCCGCAAAACCACCCACCGCAATCAAGCCCAAGGTCAAGTCGCTACTGGCAGCCAGCAACAGTGCCGCAAAGCCCAGCACGCCCACGGCCAGCACGCCCACGGTAACGGGGCGCAGGTTGCCCACATCGCGTCGTATCACGCGCAGTGGCGGTACTTGCGCCAGTTGCAGCACTGGGGGCAAGCCAAATGCAAACAGCAGCGTCAGCCCCATACCCATTCCCAGCAGCACCGGCCATACGGTGGCAGCGGGCAATGCCGCATCCACCAAGCCCGCCAACAGAAGCACGAACAGGTAGTGCACGCAGTAGCCCACCAGCACGCCCAGCGCGCTGGCGAACACGCCGACCAGTGCGAACTCGAACGCGTAGCTGGCGGCAATGGTGCGCTGGCGCAGGCCCAACACGCGCAGCATGGCACAGTCGTCCAGATGGCTGGCGGCAAAGGCCCGGGCCGACAGCGCCACCGCAACGGCACTCAGTAGCGCGGCGAGCAAGGCCACCAGGCTCAGGAATTTGTCGGCACGGTCCAAGGTCTGGCTCATCTCGGGACGGCCGCCTTGCAAGGACTCGACGCGCACGCCGCGCAGCCCAGTGGCGCTGGCCTGCTTGACCTGCGCATCGGCCCAGGCCACGAAGCTCTGCACCGCTTTGTCTTCGCCCACCACGGCCATGCGGTAGTTTAGGCGGCTGGCGGGCTGTACCAACTTGGTACCGGCAAGGTCGCGCTGGTTGATCATCACGCGCGGGGCAAAATTCATAAAACCCGCGCCGCGGTCGGGTTCAACCACGATCACGGTGTGGATGGTCAATTGGGTATCGCCCAACAGCAGGGTATCGCCCATCTTGAGACCGAGGGTATCCAGCAACGGTGCTTCTACCCAGGCCTGACCAGGTGCCGGAATGCCGCGGGTGGCTGCATCAGGTGCCTCCGGCGCGCTGGCCACACGCAATGCGCCACGCAGAGGGTAGCCCGCCTCTACCACCTTGAGCGCCACCAGCTTGGCCGCGCCACCCTGCGCGTCTGGCGCGCGCGCCATGGTCGGAAAACCCACCGTGGACACCAGGTTAAGCCCCAGCTCACGCGCCTTGGCCACAAAGTTTTCGGGTGTGGGGTTGTCGCTGGAGATGACAGCATCCCCTCCCAGCAATTGGCGCGCATCGCGCTGCAAGCCACTTTTGAGCCGATCGGCAAAGAAACCCACTGCAGTCAGTGCAGCCACAGCCAACGTGACCGCCACGATCAACAAACGCAAATCGCCAGAGCGCAGATCACGCCACAGGGTGCGCCAGCCCAGGGTCCAAAATGAGATAGTCATGGCGCTACCTTAGCGCATCCAACGCTGCCCGCCGGCTTCTGGGGTTTCCCAACGGGATACGTTGCAACGAAACTAGCGAGCGACTGCCTTCACCTGGGTCACAAATGCCGCGTCGGCACTACCGAGTTGCGCAGTACGCCCGGCAATGCGGCCATCGGCGTCCAGCAGTATCAAATCGGTGGTGTGGTTAAAGTCGCCATTGGGTAGCGCACGGTATTGAACACCCAGCACCGCCGCCAACTTGCGGGTGGTCTTGGCATCGGTTCGGGCCACAGTCCAGTGCGCTGGGTCTAGCCCACGTTCCTCAGCCGTGCGCTGCAGAACCACCGTCGTGTCGCGGGCCGGATCTATGGTCACGAGCAACACGCTCAGGTGGCCGCGTTCTTCGGGCGTGAGTTTGGCCTCGGTATCGCGCAGCGCATCCACCAGCATGGGGCAGACGAACTGGCACGAGGTGTAGAACATGCCGACCAGCATCGGATGACCTCGGCGCTGCACAAGGGTAAAGGCCTTACCCGCTTGGTCCGTCATCTGGGCATTCAAGTGGTAGACGGATTCCGTCGGCAATGGGGCAGTGGCGGTGCCAGCCCCTGCCCATGGGGCCACAAGAGCCACCATCAGCGCCAGGAAGCCCGCACGTATATGGCGCAAGCGTGTTGGAAAAGTTGCAAGTGTGTGCATGGTGGAATCCTAAGGGAGGGGGCGCGCGCAGCGAAAACCAAGGCTGCTGGTGCTGTCAGCCGCATTGAGCGAGGACAACAAGGCGATGCGCATCAATACGGCATAGTTTTCACGGTCTTGCAGGCTGATGGCACCCGCGCCGCAAAACTTCAATTTATCGGGGTCGTCGCGCGAGCGGCTGTCAGGGCTGACCAGCAGCGCGTTGAAGTCGTCCACCCATTCCCAGATCAGGCCATGGAGGTCACGCACGCCATAGACATTAGAGTCTGAGCCCACTTGCGGTAGCGCCTGGGTGGCGGGTCGGGCGTACCAGTTGAGGATGCGTGCGCGCCAGACCGGGTCGGTGCGAGCATCGCGCCGGGTGGCGTCGGCCGCGGCGGCATATTCCCACTCTTGCCAGGTGGGTAGGCGTGCGCCTTCGGCCTCGCAAAAGGCCTGGGCGGCAAACCAACTTACATTGACGACGGGCTGTTGGCTCGCGTCTGGGCTACTGGTGGTGAGCGGCGCAGACCAGTCTTTCAAATAACCCGTGTCGGCAAAGGTTCGCGCAATGCGACCCCGTTGCCATTCGGGCTGGGCGCTGACAAAGGCCAAAAACTCGGCTTGCGTAACCGGTGTCTCGCGCATTGAAAAAGCTGCGACGGCCACAGGCTCTTTGTCTGCATCATTGGCCAGTACGCTGCTAAGCGTTCCGCTGGGCAAGATGACATACTCGGCCGCCTGGGCCGCCAGACTCGCCGTAACACCGAGCACCAGGCCAATCAAAGCCCGCTTGAAGCATGCGAGTCTCATGAACGCGGCCAAATCTCAGTGCGCAGCGGCAGCAGCGGGGGCCTTGATGGCGCGTACTTTCTTGACGTCTTCGGCCAGCACGCGGGCACCGGCGTTGCCCCAGCTATTATTGACGTAGGTCAGGATGTTGGCCACTTCGTCGTCATTCAGCTGGTTCATGGGCGGCATGACCGAATCGTATGCGGTGCCATTCACGGTGAGCTTGCCACTGAGTCCGTTGAGCACGACGCCAATGGCACGGTGCGTGTCGGCCGCCAAAAAGTCGGACTTGGCCAGCGGTGGAAACACGCCGGGCAATCCGGCACCGTTAGCCTGGTGGCACACCGAGCAGGTACCGGCGAACAGGGCCTGCCCCGCTTGCACCTGGTCTTGCTGCGTCAAGGTGCCACTGGCGGCATTTTTGGCTGCGGTGGAGACGGCTTGCATATTGGGTTGTGAGCGGTCACCCAGGTACACCGAGTCCAGCTCTTTGCCGGAGTAGACCGACTTGTTCTCGGGGCCGGTAACCTTGAGGATCGCCAGCGCGCCCTTGTTGAATGCACGGAAGATCGAGTGGTCCACCAGCACGTAGCTGCCTGGCACCTTGGTGTGGAATTCAACCACCGCCGCACCTCCCGCGGGTATCAGCGTAGTCTGTACGTTCTTCTGCACGTTGGAGCCGCCCTCGTAGCGCACCTTGTCAAAGATAGCCCCGATGACGTGGAAACTGGAGACCAGGTTTGGCCCGCCATTGCCCACAAACAGCCGCACCGTCTCGTTGGTTTTGGCAGTGATCGCGCGGTCCCCCGTCAAGGCACCCTCCGCACCATTGAAAAGCACATAGGTAGGCCGCTCGTCGATGGCCTTTTCCATGTCAAACGGCTGCTGGCCTTTTTCACGGTACTTGCCGGTCGTGTAAAAGTCGCCTTGCATCACGTAGTACTCGTGGTCGACCTTGCTCAAACCTTCGGGTGGCTCAACCAGAATTAGCCCATACATGCCGTTGGCCACGTGCATGCCCACCGGCGCCGTGGCGCAGTGGTACACGTAGATGCCTTCGTTCAAGGCCTTGAAGGTGAACTGCGATGCATGACCGGGCGCTGTGAAGCTGGACGCTGCGCCGCCTCCGGGGCCCGTCACACCGTGCAGGTCGATGTTGTGCGGCATCTTGCTATCGGGGTGGTTCTTCAGATGGAACTCCACGGTGTCGCCCTGGCGAACCCGAATAAAGCTGCCCGGCACCGTGCCACCAAAAGTCCAAAACGTGTAAGACACGCCTTCGGAAATGGGCATTTCTTTCTCAACCACCTCCAACTCTACGATGACCTTTGCGGGAAATTTGCGGTTGGTGGGCGGCGGCACAAAGGGCGGACTGGTCAGCACTGCGTGGATGACAGGGCCCTGGGGTGGCCCAAAATCTCCGCTGGATTTGGTCATCACCGGTTTGGACGGTGGCGGCGCTACCGGCGCTGCAGCTGACGCGATCATTCCATGGGCCAAGCCCAGAGCAATCACAACGCGGGAGACAATTTTTTGAAGATTTTGATGCACGGCGCCCTCCTCAGGCAATGTGATGGGATTGCACCAAAAAACCAAACTTGTATTTTTGATGCCTCTCGACGGTAACAGCTTGGATACTACGCCGTCTTGATCTGCATCAAGTCGCCGCTCCTAAACCAAGAAGCCAAAAAAACCGGCTGGCTGTTTGCGGATGGCAACCGATGCAATGTAGGCAAAGCAGGTCAAGGCCAACACCCACGCCACTGCGCGAACACGCAACGGTAAGCCCAGTCGCAACGCCACCACGCCCAGCGCGATGTAGACCAGCAAACCCACGATCTTCGCCATGAGCCACGGGGTGACTAAGGGATTGAGCCCTAACTGCCAGGCCAAAGCGACGGCAGACGCCAGCAGCGTAGTGTCAACGATGTGGGGAATCGTTTTGGCAGCCCGGCTGCGCACCCAGGTTGCACCGGCCAAGCCGCCAGCACCCCGCGCAAAGAAGCCCACCATTGACAAGACCACCGTGGTTTGGTGAACAGTTTTGATGCTGTAGTAGTCCATGCAGGTACTTTCAAATTGAAAAAGCGCGGTGAGTATTACACCCGCTGCGCCTTTTCTTCCGTGCGACGTTTAGGCCTTTTTGGCTTGCCCCACCGCAACCCGAACACGTTGCTTGGATTTGGCGCCAGTCAGCAGGCGTACTGCAAACCAGGCAAGCAACAGCGCGCCAATGGTAAACACGATATCACCCGGCACGCGCAGCCAGACCAGGGTTTCCATAAATGGCGAGTGCACCACCGCAGGCGAGCGCGCAAACCACATGCCCTGGCTGATGCTGGCCCAGGCCTGGTAAATGCCGGCCGGAACCAGCGAGATGAAGACCATCATCGCCAGCCCAATATTCAGCGACCAGAACATGGGTTTCAGCAAACGGTCCGACCAGGCGGCCCTGTCCGACAAACCGCGCAGGCAAAACAACAACAGTCCAATCCCCAGCATGCCGTACACCCCAAACAGTGCGGCATGACCATGCGCCGCCGTCATGTTCAGGCCCTGCATGTAATACAGCGCAATGGGTGTATTGATCGAAAAGCCCAGCAGACCAGCGCCGACCACGTTCCAAAAGCCCACCGCGATGAAGCACAAGATCGACCACTTGTAGGCCTGCACCCAGGGTGCAGCCTTGGAGCGTTGGTAGTTGCGATAGGCCTCCACACCAATCATGGCCAGCGGCACCACTTCCAGCGCAGAAAACATGGCGCCAATGGCGATGACAAAGGTTGGTGTGCCGGTAAAGTACAGGTGGTGCAGGGTGCCCAGAATGCCACCAAACAGAAACACGATGGTCTCCAGCACGATGGCGCTATTGGCGGTAGCGGCGCGGATCAAGCCCAGGCGGGTGAACAACAGCGCGATAACGGCGGTGGCAAACACTTCAAAGAAGCCCTCCACCCACAAGTGGACCAACCACCAGCGCCAGTACTCAATCATCGAATAGTGGGTGTGCCGACCCCAGGTCAACGAAGTGGCATAGAAACCGCCAATGCACAGCGCAGCCAGGAAGACCATGGCGATCAGACCGCGGCTCTCGGATGGCGTCTTGAGTGCAGGCATAAGTCCACGGCCCAACAACGTGACCCAGAACAACAAGCCGATGAACAGCAAGATTTGCCAGACCCGGCCCATGCTGGTGAACTCCAAGCCCTGGTTGCCGATCCAGAAAGAGAAGTCGGTGCCCAGGTGCTGCAAGGTGCCTAGCCAACCAAAGGCGGTGGAGCCGACCACAATAAACAGCAGTGCGTAGAACAACACGTCGACACCCAGTTTTTGGTACTTGGGCTCATGACCCGAAATTGCCGGGGCAATGTACAGGCCGGTAGCCAGCCATGCGGTCGCGATCCACAGCACCGCAAACTGCGTGTGGATGGTGCGGCTTACCGTGAACGGCAGGATCTGCGCCAACGGAAAGCCGAAGAAGCTTTGGCCTTCCACCGCATAGTGGGCGGTGATCACCCCCATGCCGATTTGAGCCAGAATCAGTCCGATCACCACATAGAAATACTTGCGGGTAGCCTTCATTGACGGCGTGGGCTTTAGGTCAAACAGCGGGTCAGCCTTGGGCGGTTTGGGATCGCCCTCCTCCTGGTGGGTCGAGTGGTAGAAAACCATGCCAGCGATGGCGGCAATCATGAAGATGATGCTGGCAATGGACCAGATGCCCGCGCCCACAGTGGGCGTGTTGCCAACCAAAGGCTCGTGCGGCCAGTTGCTGGTGTAGCTCAGGCCCACTTCACCGGGGCGGTCCGTCGCAGCCGACCAGGCGGACCAGAAAATGAACGCCGGTAGTGCCTGCAGATCGTCCGGGTCGGGCAGGGAGCCGGCGTTCATGGCGTACTGTTCGCGCAGCTTGTCCATTGCCGGATCGGTACCAAACAACTGCGTGTAGTGCGCAACGACTTGCTGAACCGCTTCTGCGCGTTCAGGGCTTAGCGCAATGGTGCCGGTCTGGGCGTCATAGGTGTTGCCGCGCATTTCACTCTTGAGGCGCACCGCAAGATCACCCTGCTGGCCAGTGCTGAGTTGCGCAAAGGCTTTGCCAAAGTCTCGCTGCGCCAGCACTTCGCGCAACGCAAGCGCTTCGCGGTGCAACCAATCGGCCGACCAATCCGGCGCCACGTAGCTGCCGTGGCCCCATACCGAACCCAGCTGTTGACCACCGGCGGCAAGCCATGCCTCTTGGCCGCGCTGCACTTGGCCCTCGGAGAAGAGCACGGTGCCCTTGGAACTGACGACGTGTTGGGGTATGGGCGGTGCGGTCAGATAAATCTCTGCTCCGACCCAGCCCAGGACGGCAAAGGACAAAGCGCAGATAACTGCGAGCCAGGTCCAGAGTTTGCGCGTGGCGTGCATGGTAAGGATTCCTTCTGGATGAAGTTGATAAGTGGACAGATGCCGCGTAGCCACGGCATCATAAGATTCATTTTATATGAATCTTATTAAAGATGCAAAGCAATTGAATATTTAAAACTCGTCTTCGAATAAACTGCAGGCCACGATCACTTTGCTGTTCACTACCATGACCCAATATCGCTTTGTACTCGCGCTGGCCGTTGCAATGGCCACCGGTACGCTCGTGTCGCTGGCCGCCTGCAGCGTCTCTGTCACATCAGAACAGAATGCCCAGAGCCGAGCCGTAGCCCAACTGACCCGCCAGGCCGACGCTTGGGACAAGGCCATAGTTCGCAAGGACCGCCCCGCGATTGAAACCAATATGGCGGACGACTTCCGCCAGATCGACGGCGATGGGGACATCGAAACCAAGGCCTCGTTCGTGACCGGTCTGGTCTCGCCCAAGTTGACGATCAACCCCTATACGGTCGAAGACTTTGAGGTACGCCTATATGGCGATGTTGCGCTGTTAAGTGGGCGCACGCAGATGTCCGGAAGCTACGACGGCAAACCATTTGCGTCGCACTACCGCTACATCGACATCTACGTACGCACGAACGGGGATTGGAAGATCGCCAGCGTGCAAATCACCAAAATGCCAAAGTAGGCCAGTCTTTGCAAGGTTCCTTTAAAGCATCTCGAGCAGGTCGCCGGTGTCCACCGGGCCCGCGTCCACGGACAGCACCTTTGAACCCAGGTGGCGGCGGAAGCCCACAAAATTGGCCGGCAGGCCCTCAGTCTTGAGGTCCTTGCCGGTGCGCAACTCGTAATGCACATGGGGGTTGCCCGAGCTGCCTGAACTGCCAATGCGCGCCACCAACTGACCACGCTTGACCACGTCGCCCACCTTCACCGACAGAGTACCCTTCTGGATATGGCCCAGCAAGCTGTATTCGCCATTGCCATGGTCAATAACCAGGTAGTTGCCATAAAACTGCATGGGCGCGGCCTTGACCTTGTCAACATTGAAAAAGTTCTGGCCACCGCGGATGTTGTCCGGCTCGGCATCAGCCGCGCCGACCACGGTGCCGTCCCCTGTCGCGTATAGCGGCTGGTCCCAGGCGTACCAGTCTTCATTCTTGGCGCCCGTGCTGCGAAAGATGTCAAAGTGGTCGTTGCTGGGGTTGATGTCCAGGCTGTAGCGCATGAAGTTTTGCGCCAGGCCGGCCTCTTTGGCCCCAAAGTGCTCCGTGTCCAGGCGGCGGTGGTGGGCATAGAAGTCATGACCATCGTGGATCACCAGTCGGCCTTTAACCGGTAGTGACAGCACGGTCTTGCACTGGTACACCTGCGGTTCCACCGTGACCGTTGCATGCACTTCGGGTGCCTCTTGGGGGATGCTCAGCCCAAAGCGGTAGGTTAGGCGGTGCAAGTCCATGTCGGGCCTGAAGCTATGGAAGGGATTGAATACCAGCATCTTGGCGCCCGGAGCAATCATGCGGCGCCCCGGCACGGTGTCTATGCCCGGCGCAAAGCCATTGCTATCGATAAACCGGCGCAACACCGGCTTGCCCGCGCGGTCCACGACGCTGAGTTCGATGCTGTCGATGCCCAGTGGGGTGGTGCCCAGATTCTCCACCAAAAAGTCGAAATTCAGAGATTGGTTGGAGTCGCCTGCCTCAATCCATATGGTCTGCGGCTGGGCCGTGACGCGAACGGGACCAGCCGTTTTAGGGTTGGTCTTCAGCCAGATGGCATAGCCTGCAACCAGCAGGATTGTGATGACTGCCGCTGACGCTGCGACAGCGACAAAGAGTTTGAGGCGGGTTTGAGGGCTGGTAGTCATGGTCGCTGGGGGTTTCTGTAGAAAGCAAATGCGAATGGTAGCCAGAGCCCTTCGCGAAGGGTAGTCGATTGCGATGGAATGCAGAAAGTGGGGCTGGCTTGCAGGGCAGCTCTACAATCAACCCAATACCGTCGTCCATGTATTTGACAGACTCACCCCATGCTTGAAGCCCTGCAATCAGTGCGTTACGGCGTAGGCGATCTGGCGCTGGCAGGCCAGTGGTACAGCCAGTTGCTGGACGTACAGCCATACCAAACGACTGACTCGGTGCTGCGCTACTGCGTTGGCGGCTCATGGTTGGAACTGGCAGCAACGCACACTGCAGAATCGGCTACAAGCATGATCGTGACCTATTGGGGCGTGGACAGTCTGTACCACGAACTGCTGCGCCTGCACGATGCGGGTATCAAGCCCCAAACGCTGCCCGCCGTACCGGACGCCACCACCAGGATGGCAACGTTCCTGGACCCCTTCGGCAACGTAGTCGGTCTGATAGAGATGCACGACCCCGACGCACAACGCGCCCGCGCCCACCGGGCAGCTGAAAAAATTGCACTTCGCAATGTACGTACCACGCTGGATGGCCTGCGTGCCGAAGACCACCAACAACGCAATGCGAACAGGTTCGTGCTGGCCCTGGTGGCGGCAGCGCTGGTGTTGGGTGGTTTCGGTCTGTGGAAGGCGCTGCCAAACAAACAGCAAAATAACAAAATCATGGTCCCTTTGGGCACAGGGAAACCAGCCCCAGAAAAGGCATCTCCCTAGTACGGATTCCCCGGTTGTTATAAACTCACCCCCTTCAAAAGGTCGAGGAGGAATAACAAAAATGTTCAAATTTTTAAGGCAGGGCGTCTCGCCTCCCCCCGATGCGACCGACTCGCGCCCTGCGTCGCCCCCGTCCTCTATACCCACGCAGGACAGCGTACGACCGCAATCTGACATACAGCGCGAACTCATCCGTGTTGTCCTCAAAGACACCTTGCGCCGCCACGGCATACCCTTTGAGTGGTTGAGTTGCGAGGTCGTCACCGTGGTGCAAGGCCCTGGTGCCGAATCGTTGCAAATCCAACTCATGCTCATGCAGTGGCACGAGCTTTTTTTGCGCTATGCCCTTGCTTTAGAACAACAGTTGCTGCGCGGGCTGGACCGCTTTGAGCCAGCAGTGGACCATTCGAAGTACACGATTTCATGGCGCTTCTCACCCGACTGCGGATGCCCCTTCCATGTCTTGCCGCCGCCCTTGGTATGGTCACACGATGCGCGTCCGGAGTCGGCCCAAGAGGTGCCAAGTTCGGTTCTGGACCGTCGCAACGCCGCAAGACCACCGAAGGGTGGAATGTCTGCAGCGCCGGCCAAACCGCCCTTGCGCGGCGACGATGACTACCAACGCACCGAGCTATCGCCATTTCGATAGGGGCGATAGATTCGGCGCAACGCACTGTGTGACAATCTGAGCGACTCCTGGCCAACTTCTAGAAAAAACCCCATGGGGCATCAGCCCAATTTTCGCAGGCTGTTTTTTCGATGAACCAGGAAGCCTGAATATGGAAATTGCCGCCCAAGACAGCGACCGGTCGCGCTCAAAAAGGCATGCGAGGCCGACGGTGCTTGGTAAGCCGTCGTGTGGCGAAAGCCATCCGCAAGAAGTCCAGGCTGTACTGCGCGCCCTGGTTGCAGCCCAGTGGGCCATCCGTGCCAATCTGGTTGAGAAACGCCGCACGATAGGCAATGCACTCAAGATTGACGACGCCATGGTGGCACAACTGTTCCAGCGTGAAGACTACGCCGTCTCGCTTGACGAAGCGATGCTGCTGGCGCTGGATGATGAAACACGTTGGGCCATTAGAAAAGGGCTGGTAGAGTCCCGGCCGATGCCGAACTACCTGAATGCCATCAAATACGAAGACCTCGAGGCAGAGCTGCCGACTGCGGTAACGGTCGTTCACTAGGGGCTGCCTTGAGGATACACGCACAGATGAACGGGTTGCTGCTGCTAGCGGCCTTGATTATTCCCTTCGCCGTTGGTATCACACTGCTTTCGGCGCGCGATGTCGAGCAGGCAACCAGTGACATCAATGCCGCCGTGGATTTGATCCATAGCGCCACGCAGCTCAGCCATGTGGCGGTGCAAACCGCCTTGTTTCACGAGCCGCGTACCCAAGACCAGTGGTCGCGCAAGATTGCCAGCGTCAGTAGTGAAATTGACCGCATGCGCATCACCACGTCGCGTGAAGAGACGAATCTGGATCAGCTTCGAAAAAAGATTGCGTTGATGCAAACCATCTATGCGCGATTGACCGTCAAGTCGGACGCCACTGCGGGAAGGTCCACCAGTTTTTTGACCGATATTGAAGCGGCCGCACAGACGCGCTCCGTCTCGTTGCTCCCGGTCGTGATCCAGGAAGTCATCGATAGTGAGGTGAACTGATCCGCGGCAATCGGCAAGAGGCAAAAGCCGCTGTGCACGCCATGCAAGTGAAGATAGGAGTAGTCATTTTTACAGTAGGTGCACTTGCAGCCTTTGTTTGGCTACTGATCAGTCGCCGTATTCTGCGTCCTTTGCGCATTTTGAAACAGGGACCGCGCAACTGGAGCAAGGCAACTACATGCACGTGCTGAACCTTCAGCAGGACGATGAAATCGGCAACTTGGCGCGTGCGTTCAACGCCATGAGTGTGCGCATCGAGGCGTCAACGGTTGAACTTGGAGACCGTGCTGACACCCTGGCCGACGCAGTGCTCGCGAAGACAACCGAACTGTCAACGGCAAAGGACATTGCTGAAATACTCTCGCACTAAGCCCGAAGTCTGAATGAAGCCTCTGTGCAGGCAAGCGGGGTGCCGCGTGAGCAGCTGATCGGTACAGACTTCTCAGACTATTTCACAGAACCGGACGAGGCACGCGCTGGCTACAAAAGAGCTTTTTAGAGGGTACGCTGCGCGACTACCCTCTGGCCATCCGTCACACCACGGGTCATATCATGGACGTGCTCTACAACGCCGCTGTTTACAGAGACGACAAAGGCAATGTAATGGCCGTTTTCGCTTCAGCACGTGACATCACCGAGCGCAAACATCTCGATCAATTGCTGCATGATAAAAATGCCGCGCTGGAGCGCGCGACAGCCATAGCAGAAAAAGCAAACCGCGGTAAGTCGGAGTTCCTCTCCAGTATGAGCCATGAGTTGCGCACGCCACTCAATGCGATCCTCGGGTTTGTCCAACTGATTGAGTCTGACGCACCACAGCCCACGCCGACGCAAAAACGCAGCCTTGAGCAAATCCTGCGCGCCGGGTGGTACTTGTTGGAACTGATCAATGAGGTTCTGGCTCTGGCGCAGGTCGATTCGGGCAAGATCATGTTGTCGCTGGAGCCGGTCGCGCTTGCCGATGTGATCAACGACTGCCAAACCATGGTGGGGCCGCAGGCAGACGATGGCAAAATCACCACCACCTGTGCGCCCCATGAATCGGCCTATTTCATTTCGGCCGGTAGAACCCGCGCGAAACAGGTTCTGATCAACCTGCTTTCCAACACAATCAAGTACAACAGGCCGGGTGGCACGGTCACGGTGTTGTGCGCTTAGGTAGAACCGGATTCGATTCGCATCAGTATTCAGGACACCGGATTTGGCATGGCTGCGGAGCAGCTAGCGCACCTGTTCCAGCCCTTCAATCGCCTGGGTAAAGAGTCAGGTACGGTGGAGGGTACGGGCATCGGCTTGGTCGTGACCAAGCGGTTGATCGAACTGATGGGAGGCGCGATTGGCGTGGACAGCGCCGTCGGCGTGGGTAGCGCGTTCTGGGTCGAGTTCAAGCAGGCGACTGCGCCACAGTTTGTCCCGCAGAATCAGGAGCAACGGGCAACGGACGAGCCCCAAACGCCAGCTGCAGCGCCCCTGCGTACGCTGCTTTATGTGGAAGACAACCCGGCTAACCTGATACTGGTCGAGCAACTCCTTTCCCGTCGCGCCGTCCTGCGCTTGTTGAGCGTTGCAGACGGAAATCTTGGCATCGAATTTGTGCGCGCATCGGCCCGACGTCATTTTGATGGACATTAACCTGCCGGGTATCACCGGTCTCGCTGCCATGAAAATTCTGCGCGCGGATATTTTGACGGCCCATATTCCCATCATCGCGGTCAGCGCCAACGCGTTGCCCCGTGACATTGAGATGTGCCTTGCGGCTGGTTTCTTTGACTATCTAACCAAACCCATCCGGCTCGACGCGTTTGAGCGCACTATAGACTTGGCACTGGAATCGTCGGCACCGAACGAAGCCCGCACATTCCACGCTGATTAAAAGAAACGCGCCGATCCTCACGTCGTTTTGCTGATGGTGATAGACGGAAACTTTCCAGAAAAGTCCTTGTTGCGCGCCGCAATCGACACCGCCACCTGGCGAGCAACCGACTTATAAATACCGGCAATCTCGCCATCCGGATCGGCCACCACAGTGGGCTGGCCGCTATCGGCCTGCACGCGAATCTGCATGGCCAGAGGCAAGGCACCCAGGTAATCCATGTTGTAGTCGGCGGCCATCTTCTTGCCACCATCCGCGCCAAAGATGTGTTCCACATGGCCGCAGTTGCTGCACACGTGCACGGCCATGTTTTCCACAATGCCCAGTATCGGCACGCCCACCTTCTCGAACATTTTGATGCCCTTCTTGGCATCCAACAGGGCAATGTCTTGCGGCGTGGTGACGATGACGGCGCCGGTCATGGGCACGCGCTGGCTTAGCGTGAGTTGAATGTCGCCGGTACCGGGGGGCAGGTCCACGATCAAATAATCCAGATCCTTCCAATGGGTCTGTCGCAGCAGTTGGTCCAGTGCCTGGGTAGCCATAGGGCCGCGCCAGATCATGGCCTCGTCCTGCGCCACCAAGAAACCGATGGACATCACCTGCACGCCATGCTTTTCCAGCGGCTCCATGGTCTTGCCGTCGGCTGACTCCGGGCGGCCTTGCAGGCCCATCATCATCGGCAGGCTGGGGCCGTAGATGTCGGCGTCCAGCAGGCCCACGCGGGCGCCCTCGGCCGCCAGTGCCAGTGCCAGGTTGACGGCCGTGGTGCTCTTGCCAACACCGCCTTTACCAGACGCTACCGCCACAATGTTTTTGACGCCGGGCAGCAATTGCACCCCGCGCTGCACGGCGTGGGCTACGATATGCGACGCGACGTTGACCGAGACTTTGGACACCCCCGCGACGCCTTTGGCGGCTGCGACCAGCGCCGCTTGCAAGGTGGCGATCTGGCTCTTGGCGGGGTAACCCAGTTCCACGTCAAAGGCAACGTCGCCACTCGCTACGGTGAGGTTCTTCACGGCCTTGGTGGACACGAAATCTTTGCCGGTATTGGGGTCGATAACACCCTTGATCGCATCATGGATCGCTTGCACTGTCACGGTCATTCAATTTCTCCAAAAGTTGAGGCTAGTCTATACAAGCCGGCCCACGCGGTCTGGGTCCGCGCGATGGCCTTGGTTTGCCGGGGTTGATTCGGGTTAACCCCCGTCGCATGCGTGCATATCGGGCATTTACAAGCGCGCGCCGCCTCCCATAATGGTTGCCATATGCCAGACTCCAATTTGCAACCGCACCATGCGCGCCCGGCCGGGCTTTTGTTGACCGGTGGTGGTGCGCGGGCGGCCTACCAAGTAGGCGTACTGGAGGCCATTGCCGACATACGGCTGGCTTGCGGCGCGGTCAACGAGCCCAACCCCTTCCCCATCATCACCGGGACATCAGCCGGCGCCATCAATGCGTCGGCATTGGCATGCGGCTCGGACGATTTTGATGCCACGGTGCGCATGATTGCCCAGACGTGGCGCGGCTTCCATGCTGACCAGGTTTACCGCACTGGTCACTTGGCCATGCTGCGCTCTGGCGCGACGTGGCTGACACTGCTGTCGATGGGTTGGATCTTGGCCAAGTGGCGCCGGGTCAAACCCCGTTCTTTGCTGGACAACGCACCGCTGGCCGAACTATTGCAGCGCCTGGTGCCGCTGGAACGCCTGCCTGAGCTGATCCGCCAGGGTCATATGCAGGCGCTGGCGGTCACCGCGTCCAGCTACAGCACGGGCGAGCACGTGACCTTTTACGAAGGCGACAAACGCCTCAAACCCTGGATTCGCAGCCAACGCATCGCCGTGCAGGACAAGATCACGCACGCCCACCTTTTGGCATCCAGTGCGATCCCCTTCGTCTTCCCGGCGACCGAGCTGCATATCAATGGCCACATGGAATATTTTGGCGATGGCTCCATGCGCCAGTCAGCGCCCTGCTCGCCGGCCATCCACCTCGGTGCGGACCGCATTCTGGTGGTAGGTGCCGGCCGCATGCATGAGCCCAAAGAAAACGCACAGGCGCGACCCAACCACAGCTACCCTTCCATCGCGCAGATTGCTGGCCATGCGCTGTCCAATATTTTTCTGGATGCGCTGGCGGTCGATGTGGAGCGCGCCCAGCGCATCAACCAGACCATCAAGCTGGTGCCTGAGGCCGCGCGCCTGGCCAGTGCGCTGCGACCGCTGGAGTTGCTGGTGATATCGCCGAGCGAACGGATCGATACGATCGCGTCCAAACACATCGACAGCCTGCCCCACGGGGTGCGCACCATGCTGGGCGGTGTCGGGGT
>JANXVI010000419.1 GCA_025351745.1 Rhodoferax sp. | reverse complement strand
AACCACTGGATTTTGAAGCCGCAAAACTCCAAGCTCTGGTACCAGGAATTCACGGGATGGTGTGATCGGTACACCTCTCGTCAATTCAAAGGATCTTGAATATATTGTCATTAACTATCGGATCGATATAAGCAATTGCATTGATTGATCAGACGCTGGTGTCTAGACTCGGCTTCACTGTTTATTTCAGAAACCCCAAGGAGACCTGGATGTCCGATGAAGCCAAATGCCCCTTCCCCCATGGTGCCGCCAAACAAAACGTCGCCGGTGCGCACGGCAACGCCAATTGGTGGCCCAACCAGCTCAACCTGAAGCTGCTTCACCAGCACTCTGCCCAGACCAGCCCCATGGGCCCGGACTTCGACTACGCAAGAGAATTCAAAAGTCTCGACCTGGACGCCGTGGTCACCGACCTGACCGCGCTCATGACCGATTCACAAGACTGGTGGCCCGCCGACTGGGGCCACTACGGCGGCCTGATGATCCGCCTGGCGTGGCATTCTGCCGGCACGTACCGCATCCACGACGGGCGTGGCGGCGCCGGCAGTGGCAATCAGCGTTTTGCGCCACTCAATAGCTGGCCCGACAACGGCAACCTCGACAAGGCCCGCCGCCTGCTGTGGCCCATCAAGCAGAAATATGGCCGCAAGCTCTCGTGGGCCGACCTGATGGTCTTGGCGGGCACGATGGCGCTGGAGTCGATGGGCTTCAAGACCTTTGGATTTGCCGGTGGGCGCGAAGACATTTGGGCACCCGAAGAAGACACCAGCTGGGGCGCGGAGACCGAATGGCTGGCCACCAGCGACAAGCCCAACAGCCGGTACTCGGGCGACCGCCAGTTGGCCAACCCGCTGGCCGCCGTTCAGATGGGCCTGATCTACGTCAACCCCGAAGGCCCTGACGGCAAGCCCGACCCTGTAGCCTCTGGCCGTGACGTGCGTGAAACCTTTGCCCGCATGGCCATGAACGACGAAGAAACCGTGGCCCTGATCGCTGGCGGACACACTTTTGGCAAGGCCCATGGTGCGGGCGATCCCAAGCTGGTGGGCGCAGAGCCCGAGGGCGGCAGCATCGAACAGCAAGGCCTGGGCTGGAGCAATAGCTTCGAGTCTGGCCGCGGCGTTCACACCACCACCAGCGGCATTGAAGGCGCGTGGAAGCCCAACCCGACGACGTGGGACAACGGCTACTTCGACATGCTGCTGGGCTACGAATGGGAGCTGACCAAGAGCCCCGCGGGCGCCCACCAGTGGACGCCCATCAACTGCAAGCCGCAAGACCTGATCCCCGACGCACACGACCCCGCCAAGAAAAGCCCCCCCATGATGACCACGGCCGATATGTCGCTGCGCATGGACCCGGCCTACGAGAAGATCTCTCGCCACTTCCACCAGAACCCCGCAGAGTTTGCCGACGCCTTTGCCCGCGCCTGGTTCAAGCTCACCCACCGCGACATGGGACCGCGCGCCCGCTACCTTGGCAAGCTGGCACCTAAAGAAGTGCTGATCTGGCAAGACCCGATTCCAGCGGTGGACCACGCGCTGGTGGATGCGCAAGACATTGCCACGCTTAAAGTTACGGTGCTCACATCCGGTCTTTCGATCACCGAACTGGCACGCACTGCTTGGGCATCTGCATCCACCTTTCGCGGCAGCGACAAGCGTGGCGGTGCCAACGGCGCACGCATTCGTCTGGCACCGCAAAAGGATTGGGCAGCCAACCAGCCCGCTGAACTGGCCAGGGTGCTTGCCACGCTCGAAGGCATTCAGCAAGCATTCAACAGTGCCCAGAGTGGTGGCAAGAAAATCTCATTGGCCGACCTGATCGTATTGGGTGGCGCCGCTGCGGTCGAAGCCGCTGCACAGAAAGCCGGTGTGGACGTGACCGTGCCGTTCAACGCTGGACGCATGGACGCATCGCAAGGCCAAACCGACGTGGAATCCTTCGCCGTGTTGGAACCCACCGCGGACGCTTTCCGCAACTATGCCAGCGAAGGAATGGAAAGCGCCCAGGCCGAGCAGCTGCTGGACAAAGCGCAACTGCTGACACTGAGCGCCCCCGAGATGACCGTGCTTGTCGGTGGCCTGCGCGCGCTGGGCGTGAGCCAAGGGCAACACGGTGTACTGACCAAGCGCCCGGAGACGCTGAGCAACGACTTCTTTGTGAACCTGCTCGACATGGGCAC
>JANXVI010000411.1 GCA_025351745.1 Rhodoferax sp. | reverse complement strand
GCAACCCATGCTGCGCATACAGTGGCGCATGGTGCGACCCATGCAGCGCATACGGTCGCTCATGGCGCTACCAACGCCGCTCATACCGTAGCGCATGGTGCGACTCATGCAGCGAACACCGTAGCCCACGGCGCAACCCATGCTGCGCATACAGTGGCGCATGGTGCGACCCATGCAGCGCATACGGTCGCTCATGGCGCTACCAACGCAGCGCACACCGTGGCGCATGGTGCGACTCATGCAGTCAACACCGTAGCCCATGGTGCTACCAACGCAGCGCACACCGTGGCCCACGGTGCAACCAACGCGGCGAATACCGTGGCACATGGAGCTACCCATGCAGCCAACACCGTATCGCACGGCGTGACGCAAGCGGCAAACACTGTGGTCAACGCAGTCAAGAGCTACTAAAACCGCGCTGCGCTCCACAGTTCCGCAACCAGGCCTCGTGCAAAAAAGGTCGCGGAATTGTGCGGGAGCAAGCCTTGCTGAGTGTGCAAGCTTGGGCGTAGGTGCTGCGCCTGGGCTGGGGCGTCCGGCAGGGTGGCAGTCCTTTTAGTGGATCTCCGCGAATCAATACACCATGACCACAGAATCTTCTGCACATCCTCCTTCTCCTGGAACCAAGTCGCAAGGAGGCGGCCTCTTCGCGGGAAACACGCTCTCTAGGGCGTCCTCGCCCGATCGCCTCGATTTGGGCGCACGCCTGGTCAGTCCGGCGTCATGGCTATTGCTCACCGTCGCAGTATTGTTAATCGTTACCACCGCCATCGGCAGTGCGGTGATCATGGTCCCGATCAAGGTTGCGGCACAGGGGCTGTTGATGTCGCCGCTGGGTGTCAAGGACGTGGTCTCGGGCACGGGTGGGCGTGTGCGCAGTATCCGGGTGCATGCGGGTGATCGCGTCACCGTTGGACAACCTATTGCCGATGTGGAACAGCCCGATTTGCAACAGGAAATTACGTTGGCCAACGGGGAGTTGCGCGATAGCACCGACCAGTTGCAACGCATACGCGATTTCCAAAATCGGACCATGTCGGAGCAAAACAGCATGCGCGCGGAGTTGCGCAAAGATTTGCAACAAAAACTGACCTTTACCGAGCAACGGCGTGTTTGGCTCAAGCAGCAAGTGGAGGTCATGGAAAAGCTGGTGAACCTTGGCATTGCGGCCAAACCGCAGTTGATGCAGGCCAATTTAGATGTTGCGGGCGCCGACGAAGAGATTGGGCGCGCCCGAAATGCCTTGAAGCAGTTGGACCTGGAAGCCAAGAAGCAAAAAACGGATTACGAACGCGAAGCGCTGGACCTGGACTTGAAAATGGCCTCCGCCACGCGCAAGTCCAATATGCTGAAAGAGCGCTTGGGTCGCATGGATGTGCTGGAAAGCCCCTATTCCGGCATGGTTGTTGAGCTCAAGCTCAACGAGGGCGAAATGATTGAGCGCGGCGCCACTTTGCTTTCGTTGCTGCCAGAGAACCAGGCCAATGGCGAGCCGAAAGCCAAGCCATCCAACGCAGACGCCTCTGCAGCCAGCCAGCGTGCGCATGTTCCGTTGATTGCCACGCTGTATGTCAGTTCGGCCGACGGCAAACGCATTCGCAAAGGCATGCTGGCCGAAGTGGTGCCAGCCACCGTCAAACGGGAAGAGTATGGGTTCATCTCCGGACGGGTGTTATCGATAGCTGAAATGCCGGCCACCCAGGAAGGAATGCAAAGCCGACTGAAAAATCAGAAACTGGTGCAGTCGCTGTCGCAAGCCGGAGCGCCGTTCGAACTGATCGTGGCACTCGACGCAGACCCTTCCACGTCCAGTGGCTTTCACTGGTCGTCTTCACGGGGTCCAGATGAGAATTTGAGTGCAGGCGGCCTGTGTGCGGCCGAAGTGGTTACAAAGGAAGAGACTGTCTTCAAATTGCTGGTGCCATCGCTGCGCCGCTTCTTCACGAAATTCTCCTCATGAAGTGGCCGTTTCGACTGACAGACCACGTGCGCCGGGTGCCCATGGTGGCACAGCAGGAGGCTGTCGAATGCGGGGCCGCTTGTCTGGCCATGGTGTTGGCGTACTACGGGCGGTGGGTCACTCTGGAAGAGTTGCGCGAACAATGTGGCATCACACGAGATGGCACCAAAGCCACCAATGTGGTCAAGGCAGCGCGCTTGCACAACCTCGTTGCCAAAGGCTTGCAGAAGGACGCCCAAGAGCTGTTGAAGCTGCCCCACCCTTTGGTGGTTTTCTGGCGATTTAATCATTTCGTCGTGGTCGAAAGTATCGATACGCAGAATGTGCGCCTGGTTGACCCTGCAGTCGGCCCCATGACCATTACGCGGGCAGAATTTGACGAAGGCTACACCGGCATCGCGTTGGCGTTTGAGCCTGGCGAGGGCTTTACCAAAACCAAGGGTCGGCCTTCGTTGCTGGAAACCATCAGCAGCTACTTGGACGGGTTCCGCCTGGGTCTGGTGTTTGCGTTAATCGCGGGTGTTGCGTTGATCATCCCCAGCGTATTGGCTTCCGGCTTCAACCAGTTGTATGTGGACAATGTGCTGATCGAGGCACGCCACACGTGGTTGATGCCGCTGGTATCTGGCATGGTGGCTGCGGCTTTTCTGAAAATGCTGTTGTCGTATTTGAACCAGGTTGCCTTGGCCAGGCTCAACACCAGCATCTCCACATCGTTGTCGGCCAAGCAAATGTGGCGACTGCTGGAACTGCCACTAAATTTCTTTGCCCAACGTTACTCGGGCGACGTGGCCAACCGCTTTGCGCTGATCGATCGCCTGTCTGGCCTGGTGTCCAGCACGCTGGCCCCCGCCCTGATTGGCATTCCCAATCTGGTGGTGTATTTCATACTGCTGTTGCTGTTGGACCCGGTACTGGCTGGCATCACCGCGTTGGCCGCCATCCTCGCGTTGACCGTACTTTCGCTGTCGGTCAAAGGCCTGGAAGATGCAGCCCGCCGCATGGTGCACGATGACTCCAAACTGTACTCTATGACGATCCAGGGCTTTGCCATGATCGATGAGTTCAAGATGTCGGGCACCGAAACCGCTTTCACCGCCCGCTGGGCCAGTGCACAGGCTCGGGTAATTACCGCAGACCAGTCGTCCAACTTCCGCAGCAACGTGCTCAGCGAAATCTCTAACCTCATTGTCGGCGTGGCTGGTTTGGCGATTCTCATCGTGGGTGGTTTTCGTGTCATGGACGGCGCGCTCACCATCGGTATGCTGCTGGCGTTTCAAACGCTGATGGGCAGCTTTGTCAATCCGCTGCTGGGCTTTGTCGGCGTGGGTGGTCAGTTGCAAACGGTGCGCGGCCTGGTGGACCGACTGGACGACATCCGCCGTTATGGCACTACCTCAATCAATCAACCCAATCCTGCGGCGGCCGGTGGGACCGTGGCCCTACTGCCCACCCCCCATGCGCCTGGAGCCAATGGTGATCCGCTGGCGACCACCGCGGCAACTCCCTTTCTGGCCATCGAGAAAGTGTCGTTCGGATACAGTCCACTGACACCGCCCATTCTCAAGGACATCCATTTCAACCTGGCACCTGGATCGCGTATAGCCTTGGTCGGCAGTTCAGGTAGCGGCAAGTCAACTCTGGGGCGCATTGTTGTCGGGTTGACTGCCCCTACCCAAGGCGCAATCAAGATCATGGGCCGCTCCCTAGCGGATTGGAAGACAGCAAAAACTGGCGCACCGATGGTGTCTTACGTTGAGCAAAGTGTAGTGATGTTCGAAGGCAGCCTGCGCGACAACCTGACACTATGGGACAACACCATCACCCAAGAACGCCTGATCGAAGCGGCGCGCGATGCCCGTGCCCACGACTTCATCATGCGCATGGGCAATGGCTATGAATCCAGGCTGCTTGAAGGTGGGCGCAACATGAGTGGCGGAGAACGTCAGCGCTTGGCGATTGCGCGCGCGTTGGCCGTAGACCCGCTGTTGCTGGTGCTGGATGAGGCCACTAGCGCGCTGGACCCTGAGTCCGATGTACAGATCATGGATGCCGTACGCCGGCGCGGTTGCGCCTGCATCATCATTGCGCAGCGCCTGAGTTCGATACGGGATTGCGATTACATACTGGTCATGAAGCATGGCTCCATTGTGGAGGCCGGAACCCATCAGCAATTGATGGATTTACGCGGTGAGTACTGCAATCTCGTGAGCACTTGAATACATGCAAGCAACCCAGTCCACCCCGTCTGCCGCCACCGGTGTCGCCATCCAGAATGGCGGCACGGTCCGACTGGACCAGCCCGCCCACTGCTACCAGATCCAGTCGGGTCGGTTCGAAATTTATGCCATGCTGGGCGGGCGGCGCATGTTCCTGGCGGAAGTGAGCGCTGGCCATTCGTTGATGTGCGCGCCCTGCAACGAAGGCCAGTTGCTGGCAGTCGCTCCTGAAGGCGGTGTCTTGTTGGTGCAAGCGGCTGCCGCCATCCCTATCCCCTTGCTCGCGTCCCTGGCCGACAACTGGGTACTGGCCTTGTCCGAATCCCTGGTCCGCCTGGGCCAAACGCGCCCCACCGTGCAGGCCATGGAAGCCGGCATGGCGCAGGCTGGGCACGAAGGGCAAAACATCCATACAGCCAAGGGTGTGCTGTGGGTGGTTGCCAAGGCGCCCGACCTGCGTTTTCTGGGTGTGGGCGAACCCAGTCAGATGGTGCCTATTTCTCCGATGCTGTGGGCGAGCATAAGTGCGAATGGTCCACTTGACTTCGTACCCGCTGAGCTATTTGCACTGAGTTCCATCACCCAGTCTCTGAGCAGCTTCCATGCGATGCTGTTGTCGCACTTGCATGCGAATCTGGACGAACAAAGCCGCATAGAAACCGAGCGCATCGCACAACGGGAAGAACAGGTCGCAGCCGATCTCGCCAAGGTATTGGACGGACACGAGCGGATTTTGGAAACCAAGGTAACGCCGCCTGCGGACGACGACCTGGTCTATGCATTGCGCTCTATCGGCGGCAACGTCCCGGCCGCTATGAACCGGTCCGACAAGGCCAACTTCCCCGAACTTGCCGACGCCATGCACATGCCCTACCGGCGCGTGTCCTTGACGGGGCAGTGGTGGCGCACAGACTTGGGGCCGCTTATTGGCCAGCGCCTTACCGATGCGTGCCCTATCGCCCTGGTGCCCGACTGGCGTGGCCGCTACCGACTCCATCTGCAAGGTCAAAAGCCGCAACTGGTGAGCGCCGAGATCGCGGCAAGCCTGGAAGCATTCGCCTTCGCGGTGGTCAAGCCGATGCCCGAACGCAAGCTGAAGCCGCGTGATCTGTTGATCGTGGCGATAGCTGCGTGCGCGGGTGACCTCACCACGCTAATGGTGGCCACCATGGGGGCTTCGCTGTTAGGCCTGCTGGTCCCCATCGCCACGGGTCACATCATCGACACGTTCGTACCCAGCGAGATGCGCGGCCAGTTGTGGATGCTGGGCATCATGCTGGTGGTTGCGCAGTTCTGTGCTTTCCTGCTCAAGGCCAGTTCCGACTTGGCGCGCCAGCGCATCGACGGACGCGTGGCCGCCCGCTTGCAGGGCGGTGTTATGGACCGCGTGTTCCGCATGCCCAGCTTTGTGCTGCGCACGTTCTCATCCACTGACCTGGCCATGCGGGTCATGTCGATTGACGGCATACGCCGGACCGTTACCGGCATTGCGCTCAACACGCTGCTGACGGGCGCGTTTGGTCTCACCTCCATAGGTTTGCTGTTCTACTATGACATCTATGGCGCCCTGGTGGCCCTTGTCCTGTTTCTCATCTTGGCGGTTACTGGGGCTTTCGCCGGATACAGGCAAATCAACGCCATGCTCAAGGGCGAGCAGATGAGTGCGAATGTCGCAACGTTCACCCAGCAATTGATGGAAAACATCTCAACGCTGCGTGCCTTTGGCGCGGAAAAGCGAGCCTATATCCAGTGGTCACGCAACTCCATTGAAATGCGAAAACGCGGCCTGCGTGGCAAGCGTATCCAGATACTTTTTGACACCATGCTGTCCGGCTACGACCTGCTGGCGCTCGCATCCGTATTCATCGTTCTGGGGCGACAGACTGAAGGCATGTCGTCGGGTTCATTCATGGCTTTCGCGACTGCCTATGCCAACTTCCTGGCCGCATCCATCGGCTTTGGTCGCGCCATGTTGCCCGTGGCAGGTTTGATACCCATGTATTCCCGGATCAAACCTTTGATGGAAAACACGCCCGAGCGCTCGGGTTCGGCACAAAACCCGGGGCGGCTTTCGGGCGCACTGGAAGTCGCCAACGTCGCGTTCGCCTACCCTGGCAGTCCACGCATCTTGAAGCGCATGAATTTCCGCGTGGAGCCAGGCCAGTTTGTAGCGCTGGTGGGTGCATCGGGTTGCGGCAAATCCACGCTGGTGAATCTTCTGCTCGGAATAGACAAACCAGAGCAAGGCGCGATCTTGTTCGACGGCAACAACCTGGCCGACCTCGATGTGACTGCTGTGCGTCGACAATTTGGCGTCTGCAGGCAGAACGGCCGCATGTTCAGTGGCTCGTTGTACGAAAACATTTTGGGTGCACACCAGGGCACGCAGGCCGACGTATGGGAAGCCGCTCGTTTGGCCGGCATAGACGAAGAGCTGCGTGCCCTGCCTATGCAATTACACACGGTGGTCACCGAAGGCAGTGCGACCTTTTCCGGCGGACAGGTCCAGCGTTTGCTGTTGGCGCGCGCACTGGTGGGGAACCCCCGGTTTGTGGTGCTCGACGAGGCCACCAGCGCGTTGGACAATATTACGCAGGATCTGGTAGTGCGCAACGTGGAACGCCTGGGTGTAACCCGCATTGTGGTGGCCCACCGACTCAGCACCATACGCAACGCCGACGTCATATTGTTTATCCGCGATGGGCAAGTTTCCGAGGCCGGCAATTACGACGAACTCCTTGCCCTGGGCGGAGACTTTGCACATTTTGTCAACCGCCAGTCCCTATGACACCCATGACCCCCAGGCCCCATGCACCCTTCGGTCAGCACACACTTAACAGGAGCGATACATGCGCAAAGTATTGAGTATTTTGGGACAACTCAGTGACGAAGACGTCGAATGGATCGCCCGCCAAGGCCACAAAATGGAGTGCGCGGTCGGCCAAACACTGATCACCGCAGGCCAAGCTGTGACCCAGCTTTTCATTTTGCTCGACGGCGAGGTCGCCATTTTGCTGCCCAATGGTGTGGAATTGGTGCGCGTGGGATCTGGCGAAATTTTGGGGGAAATGTCGCTGGTCGACAAATCACCGCCGTCGGCAAGCGCCAGGATCACCGAGAAGTCCACCTTCCTGGCGATTGACCAGGACATGGTCCGCAACAAGATGGAAGCCGACCCTGTCTTTGCAGCGCACATGTACCGCGCTATCGCCTGCTTCTTGTCAATGCGAATGCGCGCCACCATTTCCAATTTGGGCTACGGCAAATCTGCCGGGTCATTGGATGACGAGATGGAAGTGGACGAAGAGATTCTCGACAAGCTGCATCTGGCAGGCGCCCGATTCGAGCGCATGCGGCAGATACTGGGCTAAGCCGGACACTATGCAATCCGCAGCAAGACAAAATAGGAGTGGCGTCGCATGGCCTGCGCCGCAGATTTGGCTAGTCCTGGTTTTGGGTGGTCTAGGCAGCTATTGCCAGGCTGCAGACGAGCGCCCGGCTGTACCCAGCCTGGGTCTGCTGGACAGCGTGCATGTGGCGCTGGCGCGCAACCCCAGTGTGCTCAACAGTGGCCTCCAGGTAGACATCGCGCAGGGGCAGTTTCGCCAGGCTCAGGGACCATTTGATACGGTCCTGTCCGCATCCGCCTCTAATCAGCGCAGGTACATGCCCCATACCGCCGCCGAACAGCTCAGCGCTGGAGACGGCGCCTCCGACGCCGTCGTGTCGGAGGAAACCAACGGCGCTGTGAAGGTCACGCAGCTTTTGCGCAACGGCATCACCATAGAGCCCGCCGTCACCATCGGCCGCGCCAGCGACAGCTCGGCGCTGTCACAACAGACTCCCATTGCCAACCGGTCTACGGTGGGCGTCAATGTGACCGTACCACTGCTGAAAAACCCGGGTGCCGATATTGCTGCCGTGGGCGAGCGCACGGCAGAACTTGAAGTGCAGGCTGTTCGCCTGGACCGCACACAAGTACTCTCACAAGCCACGTTGAGTGTGGTGACAAGCTATTGGTACTACCTGGCCGCCGAGAAGGCGCGACTCATCGCTGTGGATGCAGAAGTGAGCAGCCTGCGGCGCACCGAAGACACCGGCAAGCTGGTCGATGCCGAAGTGCTACCGGCTGCCGAAAGGGACCTGGTTGCCGCAGACGGCGCCGCCAAACGCTCCGCCCGCATTGCAGCAGAACAGGCATTGGAAGACGCGCGATCCAACCTCGCACGCAGCATGGGTTTGTCGCCGCAAGAGGCGCATGTCTTGGCCTTGCCCGGCGAAGACTTTCCCGGTGTGCCCTCGCAGGCATTTGACCCCGCACGGCAGTTGGAGCGCATGCGCGAATTGGCGTTGCGACAACGCACCGATCTGCAAGCCATACAAATCCGCTACGGCCAGGCAGAAATCAACCTCGACGCCACGCGCAAGGGCCTTAAACCGCAATTGGATCTGGTTCTGGGCGTAGGCGTCAGCGGTCTGAACGAAGGCAGCGCCAATGCAAACTATTTTGGCGCGGCTAATTCCAATCTGCGCGGCCCAAACGCAACGGTAGGAATCAACTACCAGTTTCCAGTCCAAAACCGTGGCGCGGGGGGCTTGCTGGCACAAAAGCAAAGCGTTCTAGACCAATTGGACATCAACCGCCGAGACCTGCAAGCGTCCATACTCATCAGCATTGAAGGATTGGCAACATCGGTATACCGATTGGGCTTGCAAATGGCCGACTCCAGGCGTTCTGTCGAACTCTACGCCAAGTCGGTTGCCAACGAAGAGATCCGGCGCACGATGGGTCGCAGCACCCTGATCGAGGTGTTGAACGTGTCCGACCGCCTGCTGTTGGCGCGCCAGAGCCTGACCACCGTCCAACTAAACTACGCCAATGCAATTGCCCAATTGCGGTTTGCCTGCGGAGCTTTTTTCAAAGTGGTCAATGGGACAGCCACCAACCTGGTACTGGACAGTGAAAGTCTTTTGACGACACCGTGACCCTTTCCCGACTCCGCGAAGCGCTGGCTCAATGCGCCACGCTGCTAGGCCCAGACCGGGTCTGCACTGGCTCCACTGAACTGGCCCAGGCAAATGCGGCCACCTTCATGACTGAGGCTGTTGCGCCCGCGATCCTGAAACCGGCGAACCGTGCCCACGTGGCGCACTGCCTGCGTGTCGCCAACCAATACCGGGTACCGGTTTACCCGGTCAGTACCGGCAAAAACTGGGGCTACGGATCTGCCGTCGCACCACAGTCTGGCTGTATGCTCTTGTCCTTGGCGGGGCTTGACCGCATTGTCGATTTCGATGCGCTCGCCGGGCGCGTGCGTCTCGAACCAGGCGTAACATTCCAGCAACTCAGTACCTTTTTGCGTGACCGCAGTGCATCGTTCCAGCCCCCGTATACGGGCTCAGGCGCATGCACCTCGGTCATTGGCAATATTATGGAACGCGGCATTGGAAAAGGCCTGTACGAAGACATGGCGGCCCACGTCCACGCCTGCGAAGCCTTGCTGGCCAATGGGGAAACCCTGACGACCAAACAGGACGCCAGCGGGCCCCACCTGTTTGGTCTTTTGCCACAGAGCAACCTGGCCGTCGTCGTGGAAATCACACTGCAACTGGAGCCTGCGCCACAACTGAGCCAACTGATCACCTTTCCCATCCCGGGCGGTATCGACGCTTTGGCCCAGGCGATAGGCCCACTTCACGACACCACCATGCGCGGCGCGCCGCGTTCGCAACTGGCGTTTTTGAATGACTACCGCATAGCAACGCAAATCGAACGCTTTCCACACGGTACTCTGGACCCCACGGCCGCCTTGCCGCGCGAGTGGATGCGTGCGTGCCTGGAGCCTTGGCATGGCGCACAGTGGATTGGTGCCTGCACGCTATGGGCCGACGATGCAGACGAATTGGCGTGGAGGCGCAACGCGTTCGGCAAAGCCTTGGACGCGCGGGGACTGATACCGCGCCTTGAGTTACCCATTGACAAACCCCAGTTGGAGTTGGATGACGACGGTTTACGTTGCGCCTATTGGCGCAAGACCTTTCCCATGCCGAGCAACCCCGACCCCGACCGGGACCGCTGTGGCGTCATCTGGATCGCGCCGGTGGTTCCGATCGGTGCACCGCACCTCAGTACACTGATCGCGCTCTTGGAAACCACCACGCTAACCCACGGCTTCGAGCCCGCGCTGGCACTGCGCAGCGGGCACACCGGCTCTCTCCGGCTGATTCTGGGTTTGTTCTTTGACCGTGATCAGACCGGTGCCGACGCCCGGGCGCTTCAGTGCCATGCGGCACTGCAGGCCGTGTTGCATACCGCACAGATTCCGCGCTACCGGTGCAGCTTGCTGGACCACGCCTCGAACGAAAGTGATCGCGGTGTGCGCTCGGCCATGGCCGCCTTGAAAGCGCATTTTGATCCGCATGGCATCCTGGCCCCACAACGTTACTGCGCGCCATGACCGATTTCGTCAGCCCCCTTGCGGTCACGCATTTATCGCCATACAACGCGCTGGGGTTTGGTGTGCCCAACCTGCCCGATGTGCTGCTGGACTTGCGCAGCGACATGCAGGCGCGCCTGCAAGCCAGCTTCCAGCACTTGCCCGTGTCCATGCAGCAGGAGGCGCAGGGCATCGTTCAAGCCTACTCAGGGCGTACCGATGAGTTTTTCCGCCTGTTCTACCAGCCGGTCTGGTCTTTTCTGCATTGGGTCATGGCCTGTGCCACGCCGCCCATACCGCAGGCGGCAATGGATGATGCCCGCACGGCACAGGCGCTTGGTTTGTTTTTGCACTTGTGGGATGACCATTTGTGTGATGGTCAACTGCATACCACCCAACTCACTCTGCAAGTCCGCAGCGATGCCTGGGCTGCCTACCGGTCTGCGGCGCTGCGTCTGGCGCAGCATATGGGCACGCCCAGCACGCTGGTAGATGAACACTGCGCGACCTACCTCAGCGCCATCCATATCCCCGAAACCATCGACAACCTCGACGATTTTTGCGCGCGTTTTGAACGCCAGATTGCGATCTGGACCCTGGTACCACGCTTGATCAGCCCAGCCATTGGTGGTGAATCCGCTGGCGAAGACCTGGTTCGGTTGCTCAAGACCTTCTCCAACGCATGGCGCATCATGGACGACCTGCAGGATGTGGAAGACGATGTCGTGTCGGGCGTGGAGTCAGCCGTCTGGCAGGCGCTGGATGCACAGGGCCGCCAGCTATGGGGCGAAGCACACGCGCAGACCAGAATATTGGGGCAACTTGAAACCCGGTCTTGGGCCGCCTTGCAAGCCCATCTTGATGCCGATGCCAGCATGGGTAAGCTGTTGGTCAAGACCTGCGAATGGCTGGACTGCGCCGCTGCGGTTGCGCGGCAAAACGGGTGGGCCGATCTGGAGCAAGAGATCGCGGCCCACCGCCCCTCAGCCTTACCAGACAACAGCCCATGAGAAACCCCGTCAGAATTGGCAAACAGACGACAAAATTCACCTATAGTGGGTTCTTCAATCTGCGCAGCACAAAGCCGGCCCGGACACCCTGGGCGCCACCGGCACGGCCGACTGGAATCAACTGATCACGAGGTACTGCATGTCCCTATTCAAACGCAACATCAAACTGCACGTCACCATCAGTTGGCTGTTCGTCCTGCTGACGCTGCCCGTGATGGCGATTTTTGTCATCGTCAGCTACCGCTCCAATGCCCTGGTCATTGACGACTACTCCAACAAGTTCATTGAAAAGTCCATCAAGGACAACATCAACAACGCAACGAGGCTGCTCAACCCTATCATCAGCACGGCGCGCTCTGCCGGAACGTTGATGCGCGACCGCCCGGACTATTTCCGTGAGGAATCCTCGAGCGACTACCTGCATGAAATTGTGGCTTCCAACGAAGCTGTGTACGCTGCATATGCGGCCTTTGAAGACGGTTCGTTCCGCCAAGTGCGTCGCGCGGTCAAAGGCAAGACCGTGCTCGACAAGCCCATTGCGCCCGAGACCCAAATCATTGACCGCTACATTGACACGCGCAAGAAGTCAGCGGATGGCACGACACCCGACGTCTATCGGTTTCACTCCGAATGGCGCAGCATCGTGGGCACCGATGCGGGTCCGGCCACCTATGACCCGCGCACCCGCGGCTACTACAAAAATGCCCTGCGCCTGAAGACCCTGACGGTGTCCGATGTTTACCCCTTCGCGAGCTCTGGCGAGCTGGGCATCACGGTGACGGCCCCCATCATCAGCGGCGAACGGACTGTCGGCGTGTTTGCGGTAGACCTGACGCTCAAGACCCTGTCGCGCTATCTGTCTGACAACCGCGTCACCCCTAACAGCATCACCATCATGGCAGACGAAAGTGGTGGTGTGATTGCCCACCCTGAGCTGGAAATGGGCATTGCACAAAAAGGTGGCGAACTGGTGCAAAACCGGCTGGACAAACTGGGCGACTTCCGCGTGATGGCGGCTCTGGGAGAGCGTCTGCGCGGCGGCAAAGACCGCTTCATCTTCACGGCCGGTCCAGACAGCACCGAATACATAGGCGCATTCTCCCCGTTTCCGAAGGACTTCAACAAGCCTTGGGAACTGCTGATTCTGACCCCCACTGATGACTTTGTGGGCGTCATCAAAAACACCAACCGCAGGCTGCTGATCTTCGGTGTGCTGACATTCTGCCTGCAACTGGTTTTGATTTACAGGCTGTCCAAGGCCATCTCGCGGCCCATGGAGCAACTGGCCCACGACGTTTCCAATATCCGCGAATTCCGCTTCGACGACACCAAGGTGGTGCAATCCCGCGTAGCCGAGATCAACCACCTGGCCAAAGCGGTCTACCTGTTGACGCGCGCGCTGGAGTCTTTCACGTCCTATGTGCCACGGGGTCTGGTGCAGCAACTGATCGATTCAGGGCAGGGCACCAAGCTTGGCGTGGAGAGCCGCTACCTGACACTGTTCTTTACCGATCTGGAAGGCTTCTCCACACTATCCGAGTCTGAGCCATCACAGCAATTGTTGGCCCGCGTTTCAGACTACTTCTCCAGCGTCACCAGTGCCATCGAGCGCGAGCATGGCACGGTGGACAAGTACATTGGCGATGCCGTCATGGCCTTTTGGGGCGCACCCAACCGCATTGAAAGCCATGCCTACCTGGCCTGCGTGGCCGCTGTGCGTTCCCAGCGGCGCATGGCCATTCGCAACCGCGATTGGGCGGCGCAAGACAAGCCGCCTCTGAAGGTGCGCATAGGCATCCACAGCGACGCGGTGCTGGTGGGCAATGTAGGTTCGGCCGAGCGGGTCAGCTACACCGTCATGGGAGATGGCGTCAACGTGGCGGCGCGCCTGGAAGGCATCAACAAGGAAATGGGCACCTGGGTGTGCGTCAGCCACGCCGTGTTCCGCGAAGCAGGAGAGCGACTGTGGTTGCGACCTATCGACACAGTCACCGTCAAAGGCCGAAAAGGTGAGTTGCTGATATATGAGTTGCTGGCCATACGCGATGGAGACGAAGAAACCGCAGCCACGCCTCATGAAATCAGCCTGTGCAATATGACAACTGCGGCCTATACCTTGTACGCGCAAGAGGATTTTGTGCAGTCACAAGCCGCTTATGCATCCATTTTGGAGAAGTTCCCGACCGACATGGTGGCCCAAAGAATGGTGGAGAAATGCACCAACGCCATCAACAAAACCTTCCACCAGCGCTGATCGCTGCAACACGTGAGAACTCAAAGATGATGACCCAACCGCAACACCTTAGAACTGCCTGGCGATCTCTGATGCTGGCCCTGGTGATGCTGTTAAGCCCAGCGGGCGCCCATGCGCGCGAGATGGCAGAAATCAAGGCCAGCGGGAAGCTGATCGTCGCCATTCCCGACCAGCGCAACCCGCCGTTCTTTTTTGAGGACCACGGCGAACTCAAGGGCCTTGACATCGACCTGTCCAAAGCCGTCGCCGAAGCCATGGGCGTTGAGGCCGTATTCAACCGCAGCGGCAAGAGTTTCAACGATGCGGTTAAGCTGGTTGCAGATGACCAGGCCGATATGGCCGCCGCCAAGATCAGCCGCACGCTGGCGCGCTCACAAACCGTGTTGTTCACCGCCCCTTATGTGACCCTGCCCCACGCCATGCTGGTGAACCGCCTGCGATTCGCCCAGATCTCGGGAGGCAAGCCGGTGGCCGAGGTCATGCAAAACTACAGCGACACCATAGGCGTCATCGCCAACTCATCTTTTGTGGGCTTTGCCAAAACCTATTTTCCCAAAGCCACGATTGTGGAGTTTCAGACCTGGGACGAAGTGGTGGACGCCGTTGCCAAGGGCAAGGTCACCACGGCATACCGTGACGCCTTCGAAGTCAAACGCATCTTCAAGGTCAAACCCGATTTGGTGCTGACGGTGCGCTCGGTGATGATCGAAGACATCAAGGACACCATTGGCATTGCAGTCAACCGCAACAACTTTTTGTTGCTCAACTTTTTGAATCTGTTTTTGGAGCAAAAGAACATCAAATACACCTCGGAACAAATTCTGAGCAAGTACGAAAAATTCCTTAACTGACTGACATAGCACGGACGCGCCATGGAACTTAAAAAAATCGCAACCCACCCGGTGTCTATCGTCGGGTCTATTGCGCTGGGTGTCGCCACCGGCATCTACACGCCAGAGATCGCCAAGTCGCTCAAATTCATAGGCGACATCTATGTGGATCTGCTGAAGATGGTCATACTGCCGTTTCTGATATCGGCGGTCATCGTCAGCATCAACCGTTTGGCAAACAACCCATCAGCCTCCCGCTACGTGCTGCGTATCGCAGTGTGCCTGTTGGCGGGCATGACGCTCGCCGGCGTGGTCGGCCTGGCCTACATGTACGGCGTCAAGCCCGGTTCCAACATGGACCAAAACACCATGCAGGCGTTTGGCAAATTGGTGCAGTCCGACATCAGCGGCGTGGAAAGCAGTATCAATCTGCTGTCGCCCGTGACCGCGGACAAGAACGAAGGCATGCTGATCAAGCTGATGTCGCGCATGATTCCCAGCAACATCTTCAGCGCATTGTCGGTCGGAGACACGCTCAAGACCCTGTTTTTTGCGCTGATGTTTGGCTTTGCGTTGACCAAGTCGCCCGCCAACACGGCGATGGGGTTCCTGGATGGCTGTGAAGTCGTATTCAGAGCCTGCCAGAAACTGACCACCTGGCTTCTGTATGTGCTGCCCATAGCGTCCTTCTCGCTCGCCGCAGACCAGATCGCAAACACCGGTTTCGAGCCCTTCAAGGTCATGGTGCAGTTCATCATTGCCTTCGGCGTTGTCACCGCCATCCTGCTCGCGCTGTGTGTGCTGATCATCTGGCGCAAGTCGGGCAGCAATCTGTCGACCACCGTGGCATCGCAAGAAGGCCCATTCTTCCTGGCGGTGGCCACCCGCAACAGTGCGTCGTGCATGCCCTCCATGCTCATCGCCATGGTGGACAAACTGGGCTTTGACAAGGCCATCACCGAACTGCTGGTACCGCTGGGCACAGCATTGTTTCGCGTAGGGCCGGTGCTGTACTACTGCATGGCCACCGTCTTCATTGCGCAGCTATACGGGCGTGACCTTGTGGTCACCGACTACTTGCTGATTCTGTTCGCGTCGCTGATTGCCGGTTTCTCGTCCACTGGGATGAACGGCATCGTGACCATCTCGCAAACCACCATCGTTTGTTCGCTGCTGGGCCTTCCGTTTGAGGCAGCCTTTGTGCTGTTTGTCGCGGTCGAACCCATTTGCGACACGTTCCGCACCGTGTTGCTAGTGCTGTCCATCAACGCCCTGGTCGCATTGATCACGCCCTTGTCGGGGGGGGAGCAGGCCGAGGATCAATACATTACCAAGGCGACGACCTAGTGAACATGCAACAGCAAGCACAGCTGGGCATTCTCGGTGGCATGGGGCCATTGGCGACAGTCGACTTTCTCGGCAAGCTGACCAGGCTGACGCCCGCCACCTGTGACCAGGACCACCTGGCATGGGTCACGGTGAGCCAGCCCGGCATACCGGACCGCAGCGCCGCCATCAAAGCCGGCACAGACGGGCCTGGCCCTTTCTTGACCAAGGGCGTGGCCTGGCTGGCCGCCCAGGGCACAAAGCTGATCGCCATACCTTGCAACACCAGCCATTTCTGGTTTGACCAGATGCAAGCGGCTTCCAGCGTGCCTATCTTGCACATTGCCGATGCCACCATCGAAGAACTCCAGTTGAGCCAGGCCCCGATTGGCGCCATTGCCATTCTGGCGACCCGCGGCACGGTACAGGCGGGCATTTACAGCAAACGGCTCTTGGCAAACGGCTTTGACCTGGCAGAAATCACTGAGGACGAGCAGACCGACGTCGACCAGATCATCAAGGACGTCAAGGGCGGCCAGGTTGGTCCGGCTCGGGACACCATGCGCGTGCTGCTGCAAGCGCTTGTCGGGCGCGGCGTCAAGACCGCCATCTTGGGTTGCACCGAGTTGCCCATTGCCCACATCGTGCGCGCGGGGGACCCGCACAGCGGCGTGCAGGCCATAGACACCTCGTTGGCCCTGGCCACTGTCAGCCTTCGGCGGTTGGGCTATTTGTAGCCATCGGCGGGACCGTTGCGATCCCAGGTTATTGCCTCAATACCCCGAAATGGGGTATTTACCAAGTTCTCACAGTTCAATCGGTCTGTAGCCCTCACAAAATATACCTCTATCGCTACAAATACGATAGCACTCAACGGCGCAGCGCTGCAAAAGCCTCGAACTCCCAACTGCGCATGGCCAGCAACAACGTATAGCCTTCGCGGTCTTTGTCCTGCAGTTTCTGGTCGGCCAGATGCTGCTGCGCAAAATCTTGCGCAACGCGCTGCATGCGCTCCATAAACGACGGCGCCAGGCTGCGGCTGACCGAGCCGTGCACCAAAAGCAAGCCCTCGCCCGCGCCGTCAAAGCCACCCGAAAAATAGTCCAGCAGGGCGTTGTCGCGGAAATAGTCCATGACCGGACCATGCGGGCGCCAGCGGAAGGTTTTGGCAAGCTTGAGACGGTAGCGGTTCAGCGGGCGCAACTCGATGATGCCAATACGGTCCAGTTGCACCAGGTAGCCAATACACTGGGCTTGGGTCAGCCGGTAGCTGGCCACGATCTGCTCCAGCGTCCACTGGCTCAGCACGCAAATGGCCACCAGCAGCAGCTTTTTGTCGGCCACCACGGCGCGCTCTTGCTCTTGCGTCAATTGCGCCAGCAGTGGCTGTGCGTCGGCCACGCGGCGGGCGAGGTCTGCAAAGTCGATTTTTAGCGCGCGGCAGATGGCGTCGATGCGTGACAACGGCATGTCGCCTTTGGCCAGCATGCGCTTGATGCTGGATTCGGCCATGCCCATCGCTACAGCCAGGTCGGCATAGGTCATGTGGGCGGACTTCAGCTCGTGCTTCAGCGCGGATACAAGATCGGCGGTAGTGCTCATAGGTATCGATTATCAATACTTTTTGCATTCAAATGCAAGCATGTATCGAAAATGACAGGCCAATGCAGGCACTGGGACAACACACTGGCGCCCTCACCCACCCGCTTATGGAGCATTTGATGAAAACCCCGCTGACCCGTTCTGAAACCAGCCTCTTGCTTGCCCTGATGATGGCCTGCGCCGTGGCATGCCTGGGGCCGGTTGTAGCGCAGTATGTCGACTACCACGCCTTTGCCGACCAGCGCACGCTGTGGGGGCTGCCCTTTGCGATGGATGTGCTGAGCAACATACCGTTCGCACTAATGGGTGCCTGGGGCCTGGTGCGCTTGGGCTCTCCCACCGTGCCGCGCTCCCGGCGTGTAGGCTTTGCGGCACTCGTGCCCTGCGATGCCCAACGGCCGCTGGCCCTGATGTTCTTCTGCGGCCTGCTGCTAACGGCGCTCTGCTCAAGTTACTACCACCTGCAACCCGACAACACCGGTCTGACCGTAGACCGCATGGGCATGTTGGTACCCTTTGCCGGACTGATGGGCCTGGCAGCTGCAGACCGCATCAGTGCACGGGCTGGCCAGTGGACGGCCGCTGCAGTGCTGGCCCTGGGGCCTGTTGCAGTCGCCGTATGGGCCTTGACTGGCAACCTCTTGCCCTGGTCAGTATTACAGGGCGGCGGCATGGTCTTGATCGTATGCCTGGCGCTGCGCAGGCCGCTGGTCGGCACCTGGGGCGTGCCGTTGATGGTGGTGATTGCCTGGTATGTGCTGGCAAAGGTATTGGAACTGTGCGACCACCCAATCCTCGCCATGACGCAGGGTTTGGTGTCGGGCCACACGCTGAAACACATCGCAGCGGCGATGGCCGCCTGGCCCTTCATCGCTGTCATGCAAAATAGCGAAAATCCCGCCCAGACCCGCGCTTGGTCGCGCAAGGCAGTCCGGATCTAAGTGACACAACATAACAACTGACCCGAGGAAACCCTGTGAACACCGAAACCCTGAACCCTGCTGCGGCCATGGCGACGAGTCTGGACGACCACGGCGCCCACCCCAACCAGTTTGCACTCCTGGGCCAGCGCCGCTTCGCACCCTTCTTCTGGACGCAGTTTGCCGGTGCGGCAAATGACAATTTGTTCAAGTTCGCCTTCACAGTGATGGTGACCTACCAGCTGAGCGTGGGCTGGCTGCCACCGGCCATGGCGGGCCTGGCGATCGGTGCGCTGTTCATCCTGCCGTTCTTGTTGTTCTCGGCCACGGCCGGGCAGTTGACCGACAAGTACGACAAGACGCTGATGATCCGTTTCGTCAAGAACCTGGAGATCGCCATCATGGCGATTGCGGCCTATGGCTTTGTCAGCGACCAAGTCGCCGTGCTGTTGTTGTGCACCTTCTTGATGGGTGTGCACTCCACCCTGTTTGGGCCAGTCAAGTTTGCGTTGCTGCCTCAGGTGCTGAGCGAGCGCGAACTGACCGGTGGTAATGGCATGGTGGAGATGGGCACCTTTGTCGCGATTTTGATGGGCAACGTGGTGGGTGGATTGCTGGTTGCCATTCCAGCCATTGGCCATGAGACCGTGGCGGTTGCCTGCGTCGTGCTGGCCCTGGTCGGGCGTGTCATTGCCGGCTATATCCCCAAGGCCCCGGCCACCGACCCCGGCCTGAAGATCAACTGGAACCCCATCAGCGAGACCCTGCGTAACCTGAAGCTGGCACACGACAACATCGTGGTGTTCCGCTCGCTGTTGGGCATTAGCTGGATGTGGTTTTTTGGCGCCGTGTTCTTAAGCCAATTCCCCAGCCTGGCCAAGGAAGTACTGCATGGCAATGAACAGGTGGCATCGCTGCTGCTGGTGGTGTTTTCCATCGGCATTGGCACCGGCTCGCTGCTTTGCGAGGTATTGAGCAAACGCCATGTGGAGATCGGCCTGGTGCCTATGGGCGCCATTGGCATGAGTGTGTTTGCGGTGGATTTGTACTTTGCATCCAGGGGCTTGCCCGCGGCGGAGATCATGGGACTGTCCGCCTTTATGGCGCAGCCCGCGCACTGGCGTGTGATGGCCGATCTGGCGTTGCTGAGCTTGTTTGCCGGTTTGTACAGCGTGCCCATGTATGCGCTGATCCAGCTGCGCAGCCAGCCCACGCACCGCGCCCGCATCATTGCGGCCAATAATATTTTGAACGCGCTGTTCATGATCGGCAGCTCGGTGATTGCCGGCGCCCTGCTCAAGAGTGGCTTCACCATTCCGCAGATCTTCTTGTTCACCGGTTTGGCGAACGCCGTTGTAGCGTTCTACATCTTCATGCTGGTGCCTGAGTACCTGCTGCGCTTTGTGGCCTGGGTGCTGTCGCACTTCATCTACCGCTTCAAAGTGCGTGGCGACCGGCACATTCCCACCGAAGGCGCGGCCATTTTGGTGTGCAACCATGTGAGCTTTGTTGACGCCGTGCTGCTGATGGCGGCCAGCCCGCGGCCTATTCGGTTCATCATGGACCACAACATCTTCAAGGTGCCGGTGCTCGGTGCGCTGTTCCGCCTGGCCAAGGCCATCCCGATCGCGCCGCGGGCGCAGGACCCTGCCGCCTATGAGGCAGCGTTCGACGCAGCCAACAAGGTGCTGGC
>JANXVI010000405.1 GCA_025351745.1 Rhodoferax sp. | reverse complement strand
CTTGCTGCTGTCCGCCGCTACCCACACCTCACGCGCGTGCGCAATGATCGTTTGCGAAACCTTCACTTCGCGAAAGTCGAAATCGCGCAACGTGCCGTCTGCCTCAATGCCGGATATACCGATGAGCGCAATGTCCACCTTGAACTGGCGGATGAAGTCCACCGCCGCCTCGCCCACGATGCCCTGATCGCGTCCGCGCACCACGCCGCCTACTACGATGACTTCACTGCTGCTGTTGGCGCTGAGGATGCTGGCAACGTTCAGGTTGTTGGTGATAATGCGCAAGCCCGAATGCGCCAGCAGTGCGCGTGCAATGGCTTCGGTCGTGGTGCCGATGTTCAGTATCAGCGAGCAGTCGTTGGGCACGGCCGCAGCTACATGGCGGGCTATGCGGGCCTTACCTTCGGCATGCAGGTTTTCACGCTGCTTATGGGCAATGTTTTCTATCGTGGAACTGGGCACACGCACGCCACCATGAAAGCGAGCCAACAGACCCTCGTCCGCCAGCCGCTGCACATCGCGGCGAACCGTCTGCAAGGTCACTCCGAGCGTTTCAGCCAACTGCTCCACCGATACGGTGCCGTGGGTTTGCACATAGGCCAGCAATTCGAGCGTTCTGGGGTGGCGGTTCATGGGTGTTCCTTTGTCTCGGTCAGCAGGTTAAGCTATGTTAAAACGAAAAAAAACGAACACATAAAGGGTAAATACCGATAAAAACCGAATCAATAAGAATCACAATGCACCCAGTTGAATATTTGACAGTCAATTTAAAACAAAGGTGGCGTGATGCAGTTGACCCTGGAAGGCATCTACAAAAAGGTAGGCCCTCAGACCTGGTTGCACAACATGCATATTGCCCCGCGCAGTGGTGCCGTCACCGTGTTGCTGGGCGCAACCCAAGCCGGCAAAACCAGTCTGATGCGCATCATGGCGGGTCTTGATGTGCCGACCGCGGGCCGCGTAATGGTGGACGGAAAAAATGTTGTGGGCGTGTCGGTGCGCGAACGCAATGTGGCCATGGTGTACCAGCAGTTCATCAATTACCCTTCGATGAAAGTCCGCGACAACATTGCCTCCCCATTGAAGTTGCGAGGCGAAAAAAATGTGGATCAGCGTGTGGGCGAGCTGGCCGAGAAACTGCACATCGAGATGTTTCTGGATCGCCTTCCGTCCGAACTCTCCGGTGGGCAGCAGCAGCGCGTGGCCTTGGCCCGTGCGCTGGCAAAAGGAGCACCGCTGATGTTGCTGGACGAACCCCTTGTCAACCTGGACTACAAGCTGCGTGAGGAACTGCGTGACGAGTTAAGTGCGCTGTTTGCCGCCGGTGATTCCACCGTGGTGTATGCCACAACCGAGCCGGGTGAGGCCCTGCTGCTGGGCGGCTATACGGCCGTGCTGGACGAGGGCGAACTGCTGCAATACGGCCCCACGGCAGAAGTCTTTCACATGCCAGTTTCGCTGCGCGTGGCCCGTGCCTTCAGTGATCCACCCATGAATCTGTTGGCGGCCACTGCCGCGGCAGATGGCATGCGACTGGATGGCGGCCCCTTACTTACGCAACGTTTGTCGTCGCAGGCGACGCCCAAAATGACCGTCGGGCTACGTGCCAGCGCCGTCAGGGTCCGCGCCCAAGACGGCGATGTGGCCTTGGCCGGCAGCGTGGAGCTGGCCGAAATTTCTGGCTCTGACACCTTTGTGCATGTGCACTCGGCAGTAGGGGATCTGGTGGCACAACTGACTGGCGTGCACCATTTTGAAATCGGTACTGCGGTTACGGTGTATTTCGACCCCGCCGAGATTTATGTGTTTGACGCCCAGGGCATGCTCGTGCTGTCACCGGCTCGCGGGAAAGGGCGCTGATATGGCACGCATTCAACTGGACCTGGCCCATGCCTACCGCCGCGACCCCAAGCAGGACAGCGACTACGCGTTGCTTCCGCTGAAAATGACGTTTGAAGACGGTGGTGCCTATGCGTTGCTGGGCCCCTCGGGTTGTGGGAAAACGACTCTGCTCAACATCATGTCGGGCCTGGTGACCCCCTCGCAAGGCAACGTGAAGTTCGACGACCGCGACGTCACACAAGAGACGCCACAGCAACGCAATATTGCCCAGGTTTTTCAGTTTCCGGTTATCTACGACACCATGACCGTGGCCGAAAACCTGGCGTTTCCGTTGCGCAACCGCAAGATGCCGAAAGAACAGATAGCCAAACGGGTGGGCGAGATTGCCGAGATGCTGGAGATGAGCGGGCAATTGAACCAGCGCGCAGCAGGTCTTGCCGCAGATGCAAAACAAAAAATTTCGCTCGGCCGTGGTCTGGTTCGCCCTGATGTCTCTGCGGTGTTGTTCGATGAACCGCTTACGGTAATCGACCCGCACCTGAAGTGGCAGTTGCGCCGCAAACTCAAACAGATCCACCACGAGTTGAAATTAACGCTGATCTATGTCACGCACGACCAGGTAGAGGCGCTTACCTTTGCCGACCAGGTGGTGGTCATGACGCGTGGCCGCGCGGTTCAGGTGGGTTCGCCAGCCGACTTGTTTGAGCGACCCAGCCACACCTTTGTGGGGCACTTCATTGGTTCACCGGGCATGAATTTTCTGCTTGGTCGCGTCGAAGCAGATGGTATGCACGTCGGCAGCCGGACGTTGAGTCTGCCAATGGGCCGGGTGTTGCCGATGGGCGATACCAAGCTGGGCATTCGCCCCGAATACCTGGCGCCTGTGCAGGCCAATACTGAAGGCGCAGTTCCTGCAACTGTGGTGCGGATCCAAGATGTGGGAACCCACGTGATGCTGAGCGCGGACTTTGCTGGCACCACGCTCAAGGCACGCTTGTCGGCAGATACTGCGCATCTGTCGCCCGGAGACACCGTGTGGCTGCAGGTGATGGGCGTGCGCACCTGCTTTTACAAAAACGAGGAGATCGTGGCATGAGCACTACCGTCAAACCGGTTAACCAGAAAGCCTGGTTTCTGATCCTGCCGGTGCTGCTGTGTGTAGCGTTCTCCGCCATCTTGCCATTGATGACGGTGGTCAATTATTCGGTGCAAGACATCATCTCGCCCGAGCGACGCGTCTTTGTGGGCACCGAGTGGTTTGCCGCCATCATGCGTGACGAAGAGTTGCATGGTGCATTGCTTCGGCAGCTGATATTCTCTTTCTCGGTCTTGGCGGTGGAGTTGCCACTGGGTATTTTGCTGGCCTTGTCCATGCCGTCCGAGGGTTGGAAGTCGTCGGCCGTGTTGGTCATTGTGTCGTTGTCGCTGTTGATCCCATGGAATGTGGTGGGCACGATTTGGCAAATTTTTG
>JANXVI010000363.1 GCA_025351745.1 Rhodoferax sp. | reverse complement strand
TCTGGAACAGCTTGGGCTGTGGAGATAGATTGCCACCGTTTCGGTGGCACCAAGAGTTGGGGCCGCGTTAGCGACCCCGTTTAGCCGCTTTGAGCGGCTCACAATATTGAAAACCCCCGGCTTTGCCGGGGGATGGTTATTTGAACAGACTTGGTGACGCTGATCAGCGTTTACCAACTTACTTCTTGCCCCTGCGCCCCTGGGAGAACTCGACGGAATAGCCGTCCGGATCGAATGCAGTCATCGATCTTTCCCACGGTTCATCGTGAGGAGGTACATCGATCTTGACACCGCGGGCAACCAACTCACTATGCAGAGAATCCAAGTCGTCGGTACTTATTTCGATATGGATCGCGTGGGCTTGCGCTTGGCTCATCGCTAGAGCTCCTTCTTGCTTTGCTACTTCCCAAGCAAGAAGACCAATCGTTCCACCTTCAGGACCACCAATGCGCAGCAATGCAAAGTTCGGAGCAGCGTTCCATTCGAGTTCAAATCCCAGAAGATTGCAGTAATAGTCGACTGAAACCACTACGTCAGCAACAGAAAGAGTAATGCCTTCCATACGAACTGCGTTTTTCATTCAAATTCCCTCCTTTAGTCGTGACTAACAAAAACTGTATCAGTCGTAGGACGGTCCCACTATTGTCAAGTTAAGTTAACTATAACTATAACTATAACTATAACTGTAGCGGCTAGCGTTTGAAACCGCTCAGACTTGCAATCAGCGGCTTTGCTGACTCAGACTATTTGCAGGTGACCGCACGGTCAGACTCACTATATTTGCAAATGAGCTTGCAATCGTAGCGGCCGGCTCGCATTGCATCGCCGCAAGCTCGCATTGTTTGCAAATGAAGGAGGGCAAACCCGGCTTTACAGAGTAATGCGAAACGCGCACCATTGACCCCATCGTTGGACCCACGGGGTCGTTGAAATCAAAATAAGGAGCGGACCGTGCCGCTACAACTCCTGTCGGGGACGAACCCCGTCATACTTTCTGCGCTGCCGCCAGCGCCCGTCGAGCGGCGACTGGCCCAGGCCGTCATGCTGGTCTCGCTGCTGGTGTTTGCCGCCATGCTGCCGTTCGCCAAAGAGCCCCTCGGAAAGGTCTCGGCCTTCATCCCGATCTATGAGTCTGCACTGGTAATCAACGATCTGATCACCGCCGTGCTGCTGATCGGCCAGTTCATGATCAGCCGCAGCCGGTCCATGCAGGTGTTGCTCTTCGGCTATTTCTTCACCGGGCTGATGGCCATCGTTCACATGCTGAGCTTTCCGGGTCTGTTCGCCGACAGCGGGCTGCTGTGGGGTGACAAGCAGACCACCGCCTGGCTCTACATGTTCTGGCATGGCGGCTTCCCGCTGTGCGTGCTGGCCTATACCCGGCTGCGGGGTCAGGTGACAGGCGACAGTCACCGCACCGTGACGTACACGCTGGGGTTGGCGGCGCTGGCTGTGCTGGCCTTGGGCGCGCTGGCGGGCACAGGCCTGGTCCAACTCTTGCCGACCATCATGGAAGGCAACCACTACACACCCACCATGCTGGGAGTAGTCACCGTTGTCTGGGGTCTGAGCCTGCTGGCGCTGATCGCGCTTTGGCGCCAGCACAAAAATACGGTGCTCGATCTCTGGCTGGCGGTGGTGATGTGCGCATGGTTGTGCGATATCGCGCTGTCCTCTGTCTTCAATGCGGCCCGCTTCGATTTGGGCTTCTACGCTGGCCGCATTTATGGCTTGGTGGCAGCCAGCCTGGTATTGCTGGTGCTGCTGGTGGAAAACGGCTGGCTGTATCGGCGATTGTTGGAGGCCACCATCGACTTGCAGCGCATGATGTCGTCCGATGCCTTGACTGGCATTGCCAACCGCCGGGCATTCGACGAGGCCTTTGCACTAGAGTGGCGGCGCAGCCAGCGCAGCCATACGCCGCTGTCGCTGCTGATGGTCGATGTGGACCACTTCAAACGCTTCAACGACCATCACGGGCATGTACAAGGCGACCACTGCCTGCGCGCCGTGGCCCAAGCGCTCGCCGGTGTGGCCCAGCGGGCTGGCGACGTGGCGGCGCGCTATGGCGGCGAGGAGTTCGTGCTGCTGCTGCCGGACACCCCCCTGGAAGAGGCCACTCAGCTCGCGCAACGTTGCTGCCAGACGGTGGAGCAACTCGCGCTGTCCCATGGCGACTCGCCCACGGCCGCGCACGTCACCATCAGCGTGGGGGTGGCCTGCACACACGCCATCGAAGTGCGGGAAGCCCAGGCGGTACGCCTACTGGAGCGGGCCGATGCCGCGCTGTATGTAGCCAAACAGGCCGGGCGCAACCGTGCCCAGGCTACGCTGAACAAGTCCCCGAAGTCAAACTAGGCTATGCCCCAGTCGGACGGGTTGTGTTGCAATAGTGGTGTCGAGCCGAAAAGAGTTGCTGGACTGGGCTGATGATCAAGCGGCCAGGTTGTAGAACTGGTTAGCGGGGGACATGGCTTGGCCATCGGGGCAGTGCAACTGCCCCTTCTTGATCATGTGCGTGGTCTCGATACCTCCAATGAGGATTCGGGCGCTCCAAAACGACTTGAATCCGAGCATCGGTTGGGTGACTCTTTTAGGCCTCGTCTGCTATTTTTGTGACCCTGCAGCTTGCATTGCATCAATGATTTTTTGCAGTTCCGCCAAATCCAATGGTTTTACTAGGTGCGTATCGAATCCTGCGGTGTGGGATATCCGCCTGTCTTTTGGTTGCCCCCACCCTGTAACAGCCACAATAGTGCGTTCGTCTGCACCTGGCATGAAACGTATCCTGCGACAGGTTTCGTACCCATTAAGTCTAGGCATTCCAATATCGAGCAAAACCAGTTGTGGATCGAAACCCGGGACTTGCGTCAACGCAGCCTCACCGTCGTTCACTTGGCAAACGGTATGCCCCATAGCCTGCAGTAAAAACGTCAAACTGGACGCACTGTCCTCGTTGTCATCGGCAACCAATATGCGCAGCGCCCGTTCAGTGTGCGCTGTTTTCACCGAGGATTGCCGGTGTTGGGCGCCATTTTTCGTCGGTGCAAACGGAACGTGGGCTCAAGCTGGCGAATGGATGAGACCTACATCAAAGTGGCTGGCCAGTGGAAGTACCTGTACCGCGCCGTCGATAAGAGCGGCGACACAGTGGACTTCTTGCTCACCGCCAAGCGCGACAAGGCTGCGGCCAGGCGCTTTTTGGAGCGGGCCATCAATCTGCACGACGTGCCAGAGA